>NZ_DASSVG010000502.1:0-12563 GCF_035706265.1 Ramlibacter sp.
AGGCCCAGCGGCACGAACACCACGGCCAGCGCGTTGCCCAGCAGGATCATCGCCGCGACCCGCTCCGGCTCCTGCTCGTAGCGTTCCGCCAGCAGGTACTGCATCACGGCGGGCGGCAGCGCGCCGAACAGGATCAGCTGCGCCCGTGCCATGCCCTCGAGGCCGAGCGCCCAGGCGAGCGGCACGGCCACCGCCAGCCCCACCAGGGGCCGTGCGAAGGCACCGAGCAGGCCGCGCGGCACGTCGCGACGGCGCAACTGCGTGAGCCGCACACCCAGCGCGAACAGCATCAGCGGCACCATCGCGTCGCCGAGCAGCTTCATGCCTGTGAAGACCATCTCGGGCGGCCGCACACCGCTCCAGGCGCTGGCGAAGCCGAGGGCGCTGGAGAGCATCAAGGGGCTGAGCAGCAGCTCGCGCGTGCTCGCCGCGCTGCTGGTGATGCGCGAGCCGAGCGAGAAGTGCAGCAGGTTGCTGATGGAGAACAGGGCCACGGCGGCCCCGAAGCCCTGCGGCCCGAAGGCCAGCAGCGCGAGCGGCAGGCCCATGTTGCCGCAGTTGCTGAACATCACCACCGGCACCAGCGTGCGGGCCTGCGTGTGCGCCGCGCGGGCCACGAACCAGGCGACCAGCCCGCTCGCGACGATCAGCAGGGCGCCGCCGGCCAGCAGCGCGAGGTGCTCGCGCAGCTGGAACTCCTTGCCGGCGAGCGCCGTGTACACCAGCAACGGGCTCAGCACGTCGAGCACCATGCGGTTGAAGGACACCATGTCCGGCTGGTACCGCCGCGCGTAGAAGTACCCGATCGCGACGACCAGGAACACCGGGACGATCACCTGCGCGATGCGTGCGACGAGTTCCATCAGCGCTCGGGCCGCGCCAGCCAGGCGAGCAGGCGCTCGCGGGCCGGGGCGAGATTCTTGTAGGCGAGCACGGCTTCGCTCATGGAGGCGAGCGCGTCATGCAGGCGCTGCGCGTCCTGCGGCGCCGCCATCGCTTCGGCCAGCGGCTGCAGCTGCACGCGGATCGTGAACACGGCCTGCCCGGGCGCTTCGTCGACGGGGAAGAAGGTCTGGCGCTCCACGCGCAGGAAGCATTGCTGCGCGAACGCGGCCGGATCGTCCGTGGCCGGCCACGGCGCGCGCGGATGGCGGCGCGGGTGCTGGTCGAAGCGGCCGCTGGGCGTGACCGTCCACACGAAGCGCTCGAAGCGCTCGCCCGAGGTCACGAGCTGCACCAGTTGCGCGCCGGCGGCCAGCAGCAGCTGCTTGTCCGCCACGGGCGCATGCACGGCGGCGAAGGGAAGGCCCAGCTTCTCCTCCGGCGCCCAGTGCGAAGGCACGCACACGCACAGCCAGGGCAGGGTGCCCCCCGTGCCTTCGAGGACCGCGAAGTCCTCCTCGAAGGCGAGCTCCGGCGGGCCCTCGGCGGCGAGCCCTTCACGCGCGGCCTGCGCCGCGATCGCACGCAGCGCCGGCTGCGCGTCGAAGCCCGGCACGCACAGGCGACTGGCGCCGGCTTCCAGCACCGCCTTCTTTTCCTGCCACAGGGGCGAGCCGGCGGCCAGCGGCGTGAGCTGGCGCGCGCCCGCGCCCAGCCGCTGCAGCCCGGGCTGCATGCGGAACGGCACGGCGATGCGGGAGAGGTCGAAATCCACGGGGCCAGCAAAAAAGGCCCCTTGCGGAGCCTTCTTCTCTTCGGGGCCGCAGCCTCAGACGCGGCGGCGGTATTCGCCGGTGCGGGTGTCGATCTCGACCTTGTCGCCTTGGGCCACGAAGATCGGCACGCCGATCTCGAAGCCGGTGGCGATCTTGGCGGGCTTGAGCACCTTGCCGGACGTGTCGCCCTTGACGGCCGGTTCCGTCCAGGTGATCTCGCGCTCGACGCTGGTCGGGATCTCGACGGAGATCGCCTTGCCTTCGTAGAACACCACTTCGGCGGGCATGCCGTCTTCCAGGTAGTTCAGGGCGTCGCCCATGTTGTCGGCTTCGACCTCGTACTGGTTGTACTCGGCGTCCATCCAGACGTACATCGGGTCGGCGAAGTAGGAGTAGGTGCACTCCTTCTTGTCCAGCACGATCTGGTCCATCTTGTCGTCGGCCTTGAAGACGACTTCGGTGCCCTGGTTGTTCAGCAGGCTCTTGAGCTTCATGCGCACGGTCGCCGCGTTGCGGCCGCCACGCGAGTACTCGGTCTTGAGCACGACCCAGGGGTTGCCGTTCTGCATGATCACGTTGCCGGCGCGGATTTCTTGAGCGATTTTCATAACAGTCTCTCGGGTGTGGGCCACCACAGGTCCCGGCCAAATCCTTTCCTGATTCTCCTGAGACTGCGCGCAGACTTCTCGAAGCTGCGGGTGGCGGCAAGTTCGGGCGCTCACGAACCCAGGGGGCAGTAGCGCGCAAAGCTCTATATTCTACCGCGGGCGGCCGCGAAGCGTACGAGTTCGGCCGCGAGCTCGGGCAATGCTTGCGCCCGGTCAAAGGCCGATGTCGCACTGCCGCGCCAGCCCGGAAGGTCCAGCGCGGGCAGCGGGCCCTGCTTCACCCCGTTCCACAGCAGGAAGAAGTCACGCAGGTCGGCGGGCGGCTGCAACCAGCCGAGGAATGCTTCCAGTTTCGCGTGGTGGGCATCGTCGTGCTGCGGATAGATCTGCCAGACGGAGGGCACCCCGGCCAGCAGCCCGCGCACGAAGGAATCCTCGCCACGCACGAAGTTGAGGTCGCAGGACCACAGCAGGTGGTCGTATTCGCGCTGGCTCAGCAGGGGCAGGAAGTGCAGCTGCAAGACGCCGCGCGAGCCGGCACCGCACTGGCGGACCGCGGCGGCCGCCCGGCCGGCGGTCACCAGCAGGTGCGTCGGCGTGCCGCCCTGCGCGAGCTGGTCCAGCAGCTGGGGCAGCGCCGCCGGCTCGTAGCAGAACAGGCTCAGCACGCGTCCGTCGTCCGCGCCGATGCCCCACTGGCGCAGCCAGGCATTGCGGTCGAACGCCGCCCGGCGCGCCGCGAGGTCCTGCTCGCGCAGCAGGCCACCCGTGCGCGCCGAGAAACCCGGATAGAAGAAGTGCTTGACCAGCCCGGCGCCGGGGCCCTGCATCACCGGCGAGGGCAGGCCGTGGCTGCGCTCCACGTAGCCCTCGGCCGAGAGGTATTCCAGGTTCAGCCATACGGGCGGCACCGGCAGGGCGGCCATGCGGGCGACGAAGGAAGCCGGCGGATCGCAGCCGAAGGCCTCGATCGCGACATCGCCCGGCGCCAGGTCGGGCGCGGGCTCGGTCCAGGGCACGAGCTGCACGCCCGGCGCACCCTGCGGCGCCATCCATTGCAGCAGCGCGCTGTCGTCCATCCACAGGCGCACGGTGTGCCCGCGCGCCGCGAGTTCGGCCGCGAGCCGCCAGCACACGCCGGCGTCGCCGTGGTTGTCGATGACCTTGCAGAAGATGTCCCAGCGCACGGCCTCGATAATAGGCGGCATGGTCGAAGGGCATTCCGCGGAGCTGCTGGCGCAGGTGGCCGCCTTGCCGGCACTGCCCGGCGTCTACCGCTATTACGACGCGGAGGGCGGCGTGCTCTACGTGGGCAAGGCGCGCAACCTGAAGAAGCGCGTCTCCAGCTACTTCCAGAAGAACCATGGCGGCACGCGCATCGGCCACATGGTCGGCAAGATCGCGCGGCTCGAGACGACGGTGGTGCGCTCCGAGGCCGAGGCGCTGCTGCTCGAGAACAACCTGATCAAGACCCTGGCGCCGCGCTACAACATCCTGTTCCGCGACGACAAGAGCTATCCCTACCTGAAGATCACGGGGTCGCCGGACAAGGTGGGCTTTGCGGCGAAGGAGGGTGGCGCGCCTTCGGCCTCGGTGTTCCCGCGCGTGGCCTACTACCGTGGCGCGGTCGACCGCAAGCACCGCTACTTCGGGCCCTATCCGAGTGCCTGGGCAGTGAAGGAATCGATCCAGCTGTTGCAGAAGGTGTTCCGCCTGCGCACCTGCGAGGACACGGTGTTCGCCAATCGCACCCGGCCCTGCCTGCTGTACCAGATCAAGCGCTGCTCCGGCCCCTGCGTCAACCTCGTCTCACCCGAGGCCTATCACCAGGACGTGCTGAACGCGGAAGCGTTCCTGCGCGGCGACACCCATTCCGTGCTGCAGGCGCTGGAGCAGCGCATGATGGCGCACGCCGAGAAGCTGGAGTTCGAACAGGCCGCCGAACTGCGCAACCAGATGGCGGCGCTGTCCAAGGTGTTGCACCAGCAGTCGGTGGAGACGGTGTCGGACAAGGACGTGGACATCCTCGCCGTGCAGGTGCAGGGCGGCAAGGCGTGCGTCAACCTGGCGATGGTGCGCGGCGGCCGCCACCTCGGCGACCGCGCCTACTTCCCCAGCCACATCGAGGACGCGACGGCGGTGCAGGAGTTCGACTCCGCCGCCGAAGCCGTGCAGGGGCTGCCGGTGGAAGTGCAGGTGCTGGAAGCCTTCATCGCGCAGCACTACATCGGCGTGCCGCTGCCTTCGACCCTGATCACCAGCCACCCGGTGGAGGCGGAGCTGGTCGAGGCGCTGTCGGAGCAGGCCGGCGTGCGCATCGCGGCCGTCCACAATCCGCGCGGGCAGCGCCGGCTGTGGCTGGAGATGGCGCAGAAGAACGCCGAAATCCAGCTCGCGCGCCTGCTGGCCGAGGAGGGCTCGCAGCAGGCCCGCACCCGCGCGCTGGTGGAGGCGCTGGACCTGGCGCCCGACAACCTGGACACCTTCCGCATCGAGTGCTTCGACATCTCGCACACGGCGGGCGAGGCGACGCAGGCTTCCTGCGTGGTGTTCCACCACCACCAGATGCAGAACCGCGAATACCGCCGCTACAACATCGACGGCATCACGCCCGGCGACGACTATGCGGCCATGCGGCAGGTGCTGGCGCGCCGCTACGCCCGCCTGGCGCAGGCGGGGCGCGACACGCCCGAGGCGACGCCACCGGAAGGCGAGGCGGAAGAGGCGGCGCTGGCGCAGGAGCCGGAGATGGCACTGGCCGCGGAGCCGGCGCCGGGGACGCCGGTTGCCGAAGCGGCGCTGCCCGAGGCGGCCGCCGAAGCTTCGCTGCCCGATGCCCCGCCGAAGCGCCCCAAGCCCGGCGGGGGCGGCAGCGCGCAGCGCCTGCCGGACCTGGTGCTGGTCGACGGCGGCCGCGGCCAGGTGAGCATGGCGCGCGAGGTGTTCGCCGAACTGGGGCTGGACCTGTCGGTGATCGTCGGGGTGGAGAAGGGCGAGGGCCGCAAGGTGGGCCTGGAGGAACTGGTGTTCGCCGACGGCCGCGACAAGGTGTACCTGGGGCGCGAGTCCGCGGCCCTGATGCTGGTGGCGCAGATCCGCGACGAGGCGCACCGCTTCGCCATCACGGGCATGCGGGCGCGGCGCGCGCGCGTGCGGGTGGGTGGCAGCCAGCTGGAGGAAATCCCGGGCGTGGGCGCGAAGAAGCGGGCCCGCCTGCTGCAACGCTTCGGCGGCGTGCGCGGTGTGGCGGCCGCCAGCGTGGAGGACATCGCCACGGTCGAAGGCATCTCGCGCGAGCTGGCGGAGCAGATCTACCGGGCGCTGCATTGACCAACCCCGTCACCCCCGCGCAGGCGGGGGCCCAGAGCGCGCGCCCCGCGCGCGAACGCGGAAGCACCGGATTCCCGCCCGCGCGGGGATGACCTGGAACGGCATGCCAGAATCGCGGCCTATGTTCTTCACCGTCCCGACGCTCCTCACGTGGACGCGCATCCTCGCGATCCCCTTGCTGGTGGGCGTGTTCTACATCGGGCTGCCGCGCCACACCCAGAACCTCGTCGCGACGGTGATGTTCATCGTGTTCGCGGCCACCGACTGGCTGGACGGCTACCTCGCGCGCAAGCTCGATCAGCAGTCCTCCTTCGGCGCCTTCCTCGATCCGGTGGCCGACAAGTTCCTGGTCTGCGCCTCGCTGCTGGTGCTGGTGGACCAGCAGCGCGCCGACGTGTTCGTGGCCCTGATCATCATCGGCCGCGAGATCGCGATCTCGGCCCTGCGCGAGTGGATGGCGCAGATCGGCGCCTCGCGCTCGGTGGCCGTGCACATGATCGGCAAGATCAAGACCACCGTGCAGATGGTCGCCATCCCCTTCCTGCTGTTCGAGGGCCGCCTGTTCGGCGCGATCGACACGCTGCGCTGGGGCACCTGGCTGATCTGGACTGCCGCCATCCTGACCGTGTGGTCGATGGTCTACTACCTGCAGAAGGCGCTGCCGGAGATCCGGCGCCGGGTCAAGAAGTAGATGAGCGCCGTCGTCGCCTCGCGCACCGATGCGCTGCTGCGGGCCATGCCCGCGGTCTTCGTCGTCATCTGGAGCACGGGCTTCATCGTGGCGCGCTACGCGATGCCGCACGCGCCGCCGCTGAAGTTCCTGTCGTTGCGCTACGCGTGCTCGGTGGCCGTGTTCCTGCTCTGGGCGCTGGCGACGCGCGCCGCCTGGCCGCGCGGCCGGGCGCAATTCGGCCATCTCGCGGTGGCCGGCATCCTGATGCACGCGGGCTATCTCGGGGGCGTCTGGGCCGCCGTGAAGACCGGCATGGGCGCGGGCCTGTCGGCGCTGCTGGTCGGGCTGCAGCCGGTGCTGACGGCGATCTGGATCTCCGCCCGCGGCGGCGAGGTGCGGGCCCGCCAGTGGGCCGGCCTGGCGCTGGGCCTGCTGGGGCTGGTGCTCGTCGTCTGGCAGAAGCTCGGTTACGGCGAAGTGAGCCCGTTGAACTTCACCTATGCGGTGATCGCGCTCTTTGCGATCACCGCCGGCACGCTTTACCAGAAGCGCTTCGTCGCGCCCTGCGACGTGCGCACGGCCAACCTGGTGCAGCTCGCCGCCGCCTTCGGCGTGACCCTGCCGCTCGCGCTGCTGGAAGGCGAAAGTATGCGCTGGGTGCTGCCCGGTGGCGCCCTGAACGGCGAGCTGGCGGGCGCGCTGGCCTGGTCGGTGCTGGGCATGACGCTCGGCGGCAGTTCGCTGCTGTACCTGCTGATCCAGCGCGGCGCGGCCACCACCGTCTCCAGCCTGATGTACCTGGTGCCGCCGACGACGGCGCTGATGGCGTGGGTGCTGTTCGACGAGCCGATCACCGCGCTGATCGTCGCCGGCATGGCGCTCGCCGCCGTGGGCGTGAGCCTGGTGGTGCGGCCGGCGCGCTCATAGCGCCTTGCGGGCCGGGCTCTTCGCCTTCCAGGGCTCGCCGCGGAAGCGCTCGGCCAGGAAGTCGACCAGCAGCCGGATGCGCTTGGGCGTGCTGGCGCTGTGCGGCGCCAGCCAGTGGATGTCCGCATCGGTCATCGCGTAGCCGGGAAGCACGCGCACCAGCTGTCCCGACGCCAGCGCGCCGGCGATGTCCCACAGGCTGCGCAGCATGATGCCGTGGCCGGCCAGGCACCAGTCGCGCACCAGTTCGCCCGAGTTGGAGGAGAGCGGACCGCCCACGCGCACGCGCACTTCCGTCCGATCGCGTTCGCGCTGCAGCCGCCAGACGTCGAACTGCTCGTTCTCGCGCACCGCCAGGCAGTCGTGTGCCGCGAGTTCCTCCAGCGCCGCAGGTGTGCCGCGCCGGCGCAGGTAGTCGGGCGCGGCCACCAGCACGCGCTGGTTGCGCGCCAGCCGCCGGCCGGTCCATTCGCTCGCGCGCGGACCGCGCACTTCCCACAGCCACACGGCGCCGTCGAAGCCCTCGACGGCCAGGTCGGGCAGTTGCTCCGTCAGCTGCACTTGCACCTCCAGCTGCGGATGGCGCTGCTGGAACTGCGCAATCGCGGGCCCCAGCCACAGCCGCCCGAAGCCGAAGGTGGCGGCCAGCCGGATGCGGCCGACCGGCTCCTTGTGGCGCTCCTGCAGCTCGGCCTCCATGGCCTGGAAGCCGGCCAGCAGGCCGGTCGCGCGCTCGCACAACGCCTCGCCTTCGGCGGTGGGCACGACGCGCCGCGTGGTGCGCTGGAACAGCTTGAGCCCCAGCCGTGCCTCCAGCGCGGCCAGCCGCTTGGTGATCACCGACGGCACGACGTCGGCGGCCGCGGCCGCGCCCGCCAGGCTGCCCTGGGCGCGGATGGCCAGCAGCAGTTCGAGGTCGGCGCGTTCCAGGTGAGGCTGCATTGCTTCCGGATCGGAAAGAATCCCTTGCCGCATTATTGCTTGCCCCGGGCAGGGGGCGGGTCCAGAATGCCGCCCATGCTGGATGGCTTCGAAACCCTGCGGATCGCGCGCGGCGACGTCACGCTGAACGTGCGCCGGGCCGGGCAGGGCGAGCCGCTGCTGCTGCTGCACGGCCATCCGCAGACGCATGCCATGTGGCACCGCGTCGCGCCGCAGCTGGCGCAGCGCTTCCAGCTGGTGCTGATGGACCTGCGCGGCTACGGCGATTCGGGCCGGCCCGCCGCCGGCGAAGGATCGGGCGCGTATGCCAAGCGCGAGATGGCGCTCGACGCCATCGAGGTGATGCGGCAACTCGGGCACGAGCGCTTCCAGGTGCTGGCGCACGACCGCGGCGCGCGGGTGGCGCACCGGCTGGCGCTGGACCACCCGGAGAGCGTCGAGCGCCTGCTGCTGCTGGACATCGCGCCGACGCTGGCCATGTACCGCCACACCAGCGAAGCGTTCGCCCGCGCGTACTGGCACTGGTTCTTCCTGATCCAGCCGCCGCCCTTGCCGGAGGCGCTGATCGCCTCCGACCCGGTGCGCTACGTGCGCTCGGTGATGGGCGCGCGCCACGCGGGGCTGGCGGCCTTCGCGCCCGAGGCGCTGGCCGAATACGAGCGCTGCGCCGCGATCCCCGGCACGGCCGAAGCGATCTGCGCCGACTACCGCGCCAGCGCCGGCATCGATCTCGCGCACGACGAGCAAGACCAGGAGGCCGGCCGCCGGCTCACGCAGCCGCTGCGCGTGCTGTGGGGCGAGCATGGCGCCGTGGGGCGTTCGTTCGACGTGCCCGCCCTCTGGCAGCCTTATGCCAGCCAGTTCAGCGGCCGCAGCCTGCCCTGCGGCCATTACATCGCGGAAGAGGCTCCGGCCCTTCTGCTGCAGGAAATCCTCACCTTTTTCAGGAGCACACCGTGAGCAAGAAGCGCATCGCAGTCATCCCCGGCGACGGCATCGGCAAGGAGGTCATGCCCGAGGGCGTGCGCGTGGTGGAGGCCGCCGCGCGCAAGTTCGGCATCGACATCGCGTTCGACCATTTCGACTTCGCGAGCTGGGACTACTGCGAAAAGCACGGCAAGTACATGCCGGACGACTGGAAGGACCAGGTCGGCGGCCACGACGCCATCTTCTTCGGCGCGGTGGGCTGGCCCGAGAAGATCCCCGACCACGTGTCGCTGTGGCAGTCGCTGCTGCTGTTCCGCCGCGAGTTCGACCAGTACGTCAACCTGCGCCCGGCGCGCCTGATGCCCGGCATCGTCGCCCCCGTGGTGCGCAAGGACGGCAGCCGCCGCGAGCCCGGCGAGATCGACATGTACATCGTGCGCGAGAACACCGAGGGCGAGTACTCCGCCATCGGCGGCCGCATGTACCCCGGCACCGAGCGCGAGATCGTGATGCAGGAGACGGTGATGTCCCGCCACGGCGTCGACCGGGTGCTGAAGTTCGCCTTCGAGCTCGCGCAGAAGCGGCCGAAGAAGCACCTCACCAGCGCCACCAAGTCCAACGGCATCGCGATCACCATGCCCTACTGGGACGAGCGCGTCGCCGAGATGGCGAAGAAGTACCCCGAGGTCAGGACGGACAAGTTCCACATCGACATCCTCACCGCGCACTTCGTGCAGCGGCCCGACTTCTTCGACGTGGTGGTGGCCAGCAACCTGTTCGGCGACATCCTGTCGGACCTGGGCCCGGCCTGCACCGGCACCATCGGCATCGCACCCAGCGCCAACCTGAACCCGGACCGCAGGTTCCCCTCGCTGTTCGAGCCGGTGCACGGCTCCGCGCCCGACATCTACGGCCGCAACATCGCCAACCCGATCGGCCAGGTCTGGTGCGGCGCCATGATGCTGGAGTTCCTGGGCCACAAGGAGGCCCACGACGCGATCCTGAAGGCCATCGAGACCGTGCTCGACCCGAAATCGGGTGCGCCCCGCACCGGCGACATCGGCGGCAAGGCCAGCACCACGGACGTGGGCAAGGCCATCGCGGCGGCGCTGTAAAGGCGCGTGCGGCCCTGTAGCGGGGGTGACAGCGGGGTGGCAGCGCCGCAAGCACTCGCTCACGCGCGGGTGCGAGCGGCGTCAGGTTCTGCGCGGAATGCCGAAGCGCGTGTTGTATTGCCGCATGGCGTATTGACACCGCCGGAGCCCCTGTTTCTAATCCACGCCAGTGGCCGCAGGCCGCACGCACTTGTCTCCCCTTCCTGCCGCAGGCGCCTTCGCGACGCGGGAACGGGAGACAAATTTTTGAGAGAACACGCCACACCATTCAATCTGGATCCGGAGGGGCTCCCTGTGAACAAGACCGAATTGATCGAGCACATCGCCAAACACGCCGACATCTCCAAGGCCGCTGCCACGCGCGCGCTGGAATCGATGATCGGCGCTGTGAAGACGACGCTGAAGAAAGGCGGCTCGGTCTCGCTCGTCGGCTTCGGCACTTTTGCCGTGGGCAAGAGGGCCGCGCGCAGCGGCCGCAATCCCCGCACCGGCGCGCAGATTAAAATCAAGGCTGCCAAGGTGCCCAAGTTCCGTCCCGGCAAGGCGCTGAAGGATGCGCTGAACTGATCGGTGCTGACCGGTGGGGTGCTTAGCTCAGCTGGTAGAGCGGCGCCCTTACAAGGCGTAGGTCGGCGGTTCGATCCCGTCAGCACCCACCAAAGAGAAGAAAGGCGAACCGTGGTTCGCCTTTTTGTTTGTCCTGAGAACGAGATCCGAACATGTTTGAATTCGTCCGCAAGCACAACAAGTGGATGCAGCTGCTGCTGTTCCTGCTGATCGTGCCGTCCTTTGTCCTGTTCGGCCTCCAGGGCTACAACCGAATGCAGGAGCGCGGCGAGACCGTGGCCAAGGTCGACGGCCACGAGATCTCGCAGCAGGACTGGGACGAGGCGCACAAGCGCCAGGTGGACCGCCTGCGCGAGCAGATGCCGGGCATCGACGCCAAGCTGCTCGATTCGGCCCAGGCCAAGTACGGCACGCTGGAGCAGATGGTGCGCGAGCGCGTGCTCGCCGCCGCCGTGGAGCACCAGCACCTGATGGTGGGCGACCAGCGGCTGGCGCGCGAGCTGCAGTCCAACGAGCTGATCGCCGCGCTGCGCGGGCCGGACGGCAAGCTCGATCTGAAGCGCTACGAGCAGCTGCTGGCCTCGCGTGGCATGTCGCCGCAGATGTTCGAAAACCAGATGCGCAACGACATCGCGCTGCGCCAGGTGATCGGGGGCGTGGTGCAGTCCGGCTTCACGCCGCCGGGCCAGGCCGCGGTGGCGCTGGGCAGCTACTTCGAGCGTCGCGAGGCGCAGCTCGCGCGCTTCAACGCCGCCGACTACAAGGCCAAGGTGCAGCCCACCGAGGACGAACTGCAGGCCTTCTACAAGCAGAACCCGCAGCTGTTCCAGTCGCCCGAGCAGGCCAGCATCGAGTACGTGGTGCTCGACCTCGCTTCGGTGCAGAAGGGCGTGACCGTCAACGAGGCGGACCTCAAGACCTACTTCGAGCAGAACCAGGGCCGCGTCGGCGGCGTCGAGGAGCGCCGCGCCAGCCACATCCTGATCGCCGTGCCCCCGGGGGCGCCGCAGGCCGAGAAGGACAAGGCCAAGGCCAAGGCGGAGGAACTGCTCGCCCAGGTGAAGAAGAACCCGGACAGCTTCGCCGAAGTGGCGAAGAAGAACTCGCAGGACCCCGGCTCCGCGGCCAACGGCGGCGACCTCGACTGGTTCGCCCCCGGCGCGATGGTGAAGCCGTTCGCCGGCGCGCTCGCCAACCTCAAGACGAACGAGTACACGAAGACGCCCGTGCAGACGCAGTTCGGCTGGCACGTGATCCAGCTCCTCGGCAAGCGCGACCGGACGCCGCCGACGTTCGACGCCGTGAAGGATCAGCTGCAGCAGATCGTGCTGTCGAAGAAGTTCAAGGCGTACTCGGACGACATGATGAAGACCGCGAAGATCGAGCCGCCGCTGCCGGGCATGGCGGCCGCGGAGCCGGCCACGCCGGCGGACGCGAGCGGCACGCCGGCCGCGGCGCCGGTCCCTGCGCCCGCGGACAAGCCCGCGACGAACTGACGCGGATTCAGGCCGATTCCGGCGGCAGCCGCGTCTCCAGGATCTTCTGGAGCGCGGCTTCGTCGAGGATGCGCACCCCGAGCGACTGCGCCTTCGCGAGCTTCGAGCCCGCGTCGGCGCCCACCACGAGGAAGCTCGTCTTCTTCGAGACGCTGCCCGACACCTTCGCGCCGAGCGCGCGCAGCGCGTCCTCCGCGGCCTCGCGCTGCATGCCCGCGAGCGTGCCGGTGATCACGAACGTGAGGTCCGCGAGCGGCGCGCCGGCGGAGCGTCGCTTCGGCGAGAAGAACGCCGCCAGCCTGTTCAAGGCCATCCAGAAG
>NZ_DASSVG010000503.1:0-6805 GCF_035706265.1 Ramlibacter sp.
TCCGGTGCCGGCCGGCATGCCGCGCGGGGCCTACCAGAACAGCGGCCTGAGCGCCGACCAGCCCCTGTCGCCGCGGCAGTACAACCCGCACAAGGTGGGCAACGACGCCTCGGCGCGGCCTTGGGAAAGCGGCTTCGACACCATGCACCAGCCGGACACCGGCGTGCGCATCGGCTCCGGCCTGGCCGGCGACGCGCTGCGCGGCTCGCAGAACTGGGGCGTGCCGGCGGGCTTCGACACCGAGGGTTTCCTGACGGCGGCCAAGCGCAATTTCGTGACGCTGCAGGACGCGTGGGACCGTGGCGACACCAGCACCCTGCGCAGCATGATGACCGACGAGATGCTGGGCGAGATCCGCAAGCAGATCGCCGAGCGCGAGCGCCAGCCGCAGGCGACGCCGCAGCACACCGAGGTGGCGATGCTGGAGGCCCAGCTGCTCGGGATCGAGGAGCTCGCCACCGAGTACATGGCCAGCGTGGAGTTCTCCGGCATGATCCGCGAGGAGCCCTCCGCCGGCCCGGCGCCCTTCCGCGAGGTGTGGAACATGGTCAAGCCGAAGGACGGCACCGCCGGCTGGCTGGTGGCGGGCGTGCAGCCGCTGCAGTAAGCGTCGTTCCCGCGCAGGCGGGAGCCGGAGAGAAAGGCCGCGCAAGCGGCCTTTCGCATGTCTGCGCGGGAATGGCGGCCTGCCAAGTGAAGATAATGGCGGGCTATGGCCACTCCCACCTCCCCAGGCTCCTTCTTCGACCAGCTGTTCGAGCGCGCCGGCAAGCTGCTGCAGCCCCCGGGCTGGGTGGTGGAGGAGGCGCAGCGCCGCCTCGTGCTGGCCCTCAACCACGTCCTGCAGCAGGAGCCCGAGGCCCAGGCCCGGCTGAAACGGCAGACCGGCCGCGTGGTGGAAGCGCACTGGCGCGTCTTCAGCGTGCGCCTGCAGGCCACGCCCGCCGGCCTGCTGGACCTGGGGCCGATCACGCAGAACCCCGACCTCACCGTGACCGTCGCCGACGAATCGCCGTTCTCCCTGCTGCAAAGCGCCGTGCGGGGCGAGAAGCCGACCATCCGCATCGTCGGCGACGTGCAGCTGGCCTCCGAGGTGCAGTGGCTGGTGGACCACGTCCGCTGGGACATGGAGGAGGACCTGGCGCGCATCTTCGGTGACGCACCGGCGCACGCCGTCGCCAGCGCCGCGCGCCGGATGGCCTCCGCCCTGCGCGGCTTCGTCGGCCGCGGCGGCCCCGCACCGGCCGCGGAGCCGCCCGGCGGGCCCGGCACACCGGGGCAGGCGGGCGGATGACGCGCTACCTGCGCGCCGCCTTCATCCTCTGGGTGATCCTGCGCTACGGGCTGGACGAGCTGGCCCTCTCCGGCTTCCGCGTGACGCGGGGCCTGGCGCGGATCGTCCGGCTGGGGCGCCGCCTCGACGCGCCGCGCGGGCAGCGCCTGCGCCAGGCCTTCGAGCACCTCGGGCCGATCTTCGTCAAGTTCGGCCAGGTGCTGTCGACCCGGCGCGACCTGATGCCCTCCGACATCGCCGACGAACTCGCCCTGTTGCAGGACCGGGTGCCGCCCTTTCCGGCGGAGGTGGCGGTGGCGACCATCGAGCGCGCCTTCCGCCGCCCGATCGACACCATCTTCGAGAGCTTCGAGCGCGAGCCGGTGGCCAGCGCCTCGATCGCCCAGGTGCACTTCGCCACCCTGCGGCTGCGCACCGGCGAGCTGAAGGAAGTCGCCGTCAAGGTGCTGCGCCCGGGCGTGCTGCCCGTGATCGACAAGGACCTGGACCTGATGCGCATGATGGCGCGCTGGGTCGAGCGGCTCTCGTACGACGCCCGGCGCCTGAAGCCGCGCGAGGTGGTCGCCGAATTCGACAAGTACCTGCACGACGAGCTGGACCTGGTGCGCGAGGCCGCCAACGCCGCCCAGCTGCGCCGCAACATGGCCAGCCTGCACCTGGTGCTGATCCCGGAGATGTACTGGGATTTCGTGCACCCGGAAGTGATCGTGATGGAGCGCATGGAGGGCGTCCCGATCAGCCAGGTGGACCGGCTGGTGACCGCCGGCGTGGACCTGCGGCAGCTGGCGCGCGACGGCGTGACCATCTTCTTCACCCAGGTGTTCCGCGACGGCTTCTTCCATGCCGACATGCACCCGGGCAACATCCAGGTGAGCGTGCAGCAGGGCACCTTCGGCCGCTACATCTCGCTGGATTTCGGCATCATCGGCACGCTCACGGAGTACGACAAGGAATACCTGGCCCAGAACTTCACGGCCTTCTTCCGGCGCGACTACAAGCGGGTGGCCGAACTGCACATCGAGTCCGGCTGGGTGCCGCCGGGAACGCGGGTGGACGAACTGGAGGGGGCGGTGCGCACGGTGTGCGAGCCCTATTTCGACCGGCCGCTGAAGGAGATCTCGCTGGGCATGGTGCTGATGCGCCTGTTCCAGATGTCGCGCCGCTTCAACGTGGACATCCAGCCGCAGCTGGTGCTGCTGCAGAAGACCCTGCTGAACATCGAGGGCCTGGGGCGCCAGCTCGATCCCGAGCTGGACTTGTGGAGCACCGCCAAGCCCTTCCTGGAGCGCTGGATGCTGGACCAGGTGGGCCCGCACAAGCTGTGGGAGGAACTGCGCGACCAGGCCCCGCGCTACGCCAAGATCCTGCCGGAGCTGCCGCACCTGATGCACAAGTACCTGCGGCGCGAGCGCGGGCTGCTGCGGCGCGAAGCCGACGACCTGATCGCCGAACTGAAGAAGACCAACCGCCTCCTGCAGGGAATCATCTATGGCGGCGTGGGCTTTGCATTGGGTCTGATCGTGATGCAATTCGTCGTGCGGATCCGGCTGTTCTAGCCCCCAAGGTCGCCGCTGCGCGGCGCCCGGCCCCCCGAGGGGGCGCAAGGAAACTTGGGGCGGCCCGGCGTTTCCTTGAGGCCGTTTCTCGCTTTGCCAAGGTTGGGCATAATGCCCCGCAGCCCGGAATGGGGACGGGCGCGCCGCTGTTTGGGAGACGGACCATGAATGTCACGCTGATCACCTTGGTGGTGCTGTACCTGCTCGGGACGCTGGCGATCGGTGTCTGGGCCGGCACGCGCATCCGCAACACCAGCGACTTCGCCATCGCCGGGCGCAGCCTGCCGCTGATCATGGTGGTCACCACCACCTTCGCCACCTGGTTCGGCGCCGAGACGGTGATGGGCATCCCGGCCCGCTTCGTCCAGGGCGGCCTGGGCGCGATCGTGGAAGACCCGTTCGGCGCCGGCACCTGCCTGATCCTGGTGGGCCTGTTCTTCGCCACCAAGCTTTACAAGCAGAACCTGCTGACCATCGGCGACTTCTACCGCCAGCGCTATGGGCGCGGCATCGAGGTGTTCTGCTCCAGCGCCATCATCCTGAGCTACCTGGGCTGGGTGGCGGCGCAGATCACCGCCCTGGGCCTGGTCTTCTCCGTCCTCACCAACGGCGCGATGTCCGAGACCACGGGCATGATCGTCGGCACCATGGCGGTGCTGGTCTACGTGGTGATCGGCGGCTTCCTGGCGGTGGCCTGGACGGACTTCATCCAGATGATCGTGCTGGTGGTGGGCCTGAGCATCATCGCCATGTTCTCGGTCGAACTCGCCGGCGGCAGCGACAAGGTGCTGGCCTCCATCGAGTCGCAGAACCTGTGGCACTTCCTGCCGCCGCCCAACTTCACCGAGGTGGCGATGTTCATCGGCGCCGGCCTCACCATGATGCTGGGCAGCATCCCGCAGCAGGACGTGTTCCAGCGCGTGATGTCGGCCCGCAACGCCGAGACTGCCCGCAACGGCGCGGTGATCGGCGGCGTGTCGTACATCCTGTTCGCCTTCGTGCCGATGTTCATCGTCGCCAGCGCCGTGGTGGTGATGGGTGACAGCGCCCTGGAGCTGGCCCGCAACGACTACCAGCGCGTGCTGCCCACCTTCGTGCTGACCAAGATGCCGCTGGTGATGCAGATCCTGTTCTTCGGCGCGCTGCTGTCGGCCATCAAGAGCACGTCCTCGGCGACCCTGCTGGCGCCTTCGACCAGCTTCGTCGAGAACATCCTGAAGAACCTGCGCCCGGGCATGACGGACAAGCAGCTGCTGTTCGCCATGCGCGCCACCATCGTCACGTTCACGGCGCTGGTGCTGGCCTATGCCATCGCGATGAAGGGCACCTCCATCTACGAACTGGTGTCCGCGGCCTACCAGGTCACCCTGGTCGGTGCCTTCGTGCCGCTGGCCATGGGCCTGTACTGGAAGCGGGCCACCACCCAGGGCGCGATCTGCTCGGTGGCCTTCGGGGTGGGCGTCTGGATCCTGTTCTTCCCGCAGGTGGGCGGCGAATACCTGAGCCAGGTCTTCCCGGGCCAGCTGGCGGGCCTGCTGGCCGCCATCGTCGGCATGATCGTCGGCTCGCTCGCGCCGCAGAAGCTGCGCAACCGCCACGAGGCCGTCAAGCACGTGGCCGGCCTGCCGGCGGCGCAGTCGGCGCAATGAACCTGGCCCGGGCCCGCCCCGGGCTTGGTTTTTGCGCGGCCGACTATAATTGAGGGCTTTGCATCAGACCTCCTGACCCAAGCCCGATGCCCATCTACGCTTACAAATGCGGCTCCTGCGGCCATGCCAAGGACGTTCTGCAGAAGATTTCCGATCCGGCCCTGAGCACCTGCCCCGCCTGCGGCGCCGAGAGCTTCGCCAAGCAGATCACGGCGGCCGGCTTCCAGCTCAAGGGCTCCGGCTGGTACGCGACGGATTTCCGCGGCGGCAGCAACGGCTCCTCGGCTTCCAAGTCCGAGGACAAGCCCGCCGACGGCGGCGGCAAGAGCGAGAGCACCCCGGCCGCGCCCAAGTCGGACGGGCCGAGCGCTGCAGGCTGCGGCGGCTCCTGCGCCTGCCACTGAGTCTTCGATGCACGCCCTGCGCAAGTGGCTGCTGGCGGGGCTGCTCGTCATCGTGCCGGTGGCCGTCACGGTCGCCGTGCTGCGCTGGATCATCGAGACGCTCGACCAGACGCTGCTGATCCTGCCCGCGTCGTGGCGCCCCGACCAGCTGCTCGGGATGCACATCCCGGGGCTGGGCGTGCTGCTCACGCTGGCCATCCTGCTGCTGGTGGGCGCCGCCGCGAGCAACTTCCTGGGCAAGAAGCTGGTCAACTTCGGTGACCGCGTGGTCGCCCGCATCCCGGTGGTGCGCGGCATCTACTCCAGCGTCAAGCAGGTCTCCGACACGCTGTTCTCCGAGAGCGGCAACGCCTTCCGCACCGCGGTGCTGGTGCAGTGGCCGCGCCCGGACGTGTGGACCATCGCCTTCGTCACCGGCACGCCCGGCGGCGACGTCACCACCTACCTGCGCGGGGACGAATACGTGAGCGTCTACGTCCCGACCACGCCGAACCCCACCGGCGGCTATTTCGTGATGCTGCGCAAGAGCGATTGCATCGAACTGAAGATGAGCGTCGACGAGGCGCTCAAGTACGTCGTCTCGATGGGCGTCGTCTCCCCCAGAATCTCCACCTGAACCTGTAGAAGGACGCGCTGCCGCAAGGCGGGCGCGTGATGTCCGTGACTGCTGCTCAATCCATGCGTACCACCTATTGCGGCCTGGTGACCGAGGCCCTGCTGGGCCAGACCGTCACGCTGTGCGGCTGGGTGAACCGCCGCCGCGACCACGGCGGCGTGATCTTCGTCGACCTGCGCGACCGCGAGGGCTACGTGCAGGTGGTGTGCGACCCCGACCGCCCCGAGATGTTCAAGACGGCCGAAAGCCTGCGCAACGAGTTCTGCGTGCAGGTCAAGGGCGTTGTGCGCGCCCGTCCGGCCGGCACCGTGAACGAGAACCTCAAGAGCGGCAAGATCGAAGTGCTGTGCCACGAGCTGACGGTGCTGAACCCGTCGGTCACGCCGCCCTTCCAGCTCGATGACGAGAACCTGTCGGAGACCACGCGCCTGATGCACCGCGTGCTGGACCTGCGCCGCCCGTACATGCAGAACAACCTGATGCTGCGCTACCGGGTGACCATGGAAGTGCGCAAGTTCATGGACGCCAACGGCTTCATCGACATCGAGACGCCGATGCTGACCAAGAGCACGCCCGAAGGCGCGCGCGACTACCTGGTGCCCTCGCGCGTGCACGACGGCATGTTCTTCGCGCTGCCGCAGTCGCCCCAGCTGTTCAAGCAGCTGCTGATGGTGTCGGGCTTCGACCGCTACTACCAGATCACCAAGTGCTTCCGCGACGAGGACCTGCGCGCCGACCGCCAGCCCGAGTTCACGCAGATCGACGTCGAGACCTCCTTCCTGACCGAGGAGGAGATCCGCACGATGTTCGAAGGCATGATCCGCAGCACCTTCCAGAACGTGCTGGGCATCGACATCGGCGCCTTCCCGGTGATGAAGCACGCCGACGCGATGCGCCTGTACGGCTCCGACAAGCCGGACCTGCGGGTGAAGCTGGAGTTCACCGAGCTCACCGACGTGATGAAGGACGTCGACTTCAAGGTCTTCTCCGGCCCGGCGAACGCCGAGGACGGCCGCGTGGTGGGCCTGCGGGTGCCGGGCGGCGGCGGCATGAGCCGCGGCGAGATCGACGGCTACACCGAGTTCGTGAAGATCTACGGCGCCAAGGGCCTGGCCTGGGTCAAGGTCAACGACGTGGCCGCCGGCCGCGAGGGCCTGCAGTCGCCGATCGTGAAGAACCTGCATGACCGCGCGATCGCCGAGATCCTGGCGCGCACCGGCGCGCAGAACGGCGACCTGGTCTTCTCCGGCGCCGACAAGGCCAAGGTGGTCAACGACGCCATCGGC
>NZ_DASSVG010000504.1:0-6441 GCF_035706265.1 Ramlibacter sp.
GAAGCTTCTTTTCCGCAGCCTGGGCCCTTCGGGGTGGCTGGGCCGCATCCGGGGCGTATTCAACCTGAACGATCCCCGCTGGGGCCGCGGCGAAGACAACAAGAACAACGACCGCGACCGCGACCGCAATGACGGCACGGGCCCCAACCAGGGCCCGCCCGACCTCGACGAGCTGTGGCGCGATTTCAACCGCAAGCTCGGTGGCCTGTTCGGCGGCCGGCGCGGCGGCGGCTTCGGCGGTGGCGGCAACGGCGGCAACTTCCAGCCGGACATGAAGAGCGCCGGCGTGGGCGCCGGCCTGATCGCGATCGTCGTGGTCCTGATCTGGCTGGCCACCGGCATCTTCATCGTCCAGGAAGGCCAGCAGGCCGTGATCACGCGCTTCGGCCGTTATCACGCCACCGTCGGCGCCGGCTTCAACTGGCGGCTGCCGTATCCGATCGAGCGCCACGAAGTGGTCTACGTGACGCAGATCCGCTCGGTCGACGTCGGCCGCGACAACGTGATCCGCGCTACTGGCCTGAAGGAATCGGCGATGCTGACCGAGGACGAGAACATCGTCGAGATCAAGTTCGCCGTGCAGTACCGCCTGAACGACGCCCGCGCCTGGCTGTTCAACAGCAAGAACCCGCAGGAGGCCGTGGTGCAGGCCGCCGAGACCTCGGTGCGCGAGGTGGTGGGCAAGATGAAGATGGACCTGGCGCTCGCCGAGGAGCGCGACCAGATCGCCCCGCGCGTGCGCACACTGATGCAGCAGATCCTGGACCGCTACCAGATCGGCGTCGAGGTGGTCGGCATCAACCTGCAGCAAGGCGGCGTGCGCCCGCCCGAGCAGGTGCAGTCGGCCTTCGACGACGTGCTGCGTGCCGGCCAGGAGCGCGAGCGGGCCAAGAACGAAGCCCAGGCCTATGCCAACGACGTGATCCCGCGCGCCGTCGGCGCCGCCTCGCGCCTGCAGCAGGAGGCCGAGGGCTACAAGGCGCGCATCGTGGCGCAGGCACAAGGCGATTCCCAGCGCTTCAAGCTGCTGCTGGCCGAATACCAGCGCGCGCCGCAGGTCACGCGCGACCGGCTGTACCTCGAATCGATGCAGCAGATCTACGGCAACGTCACCAAGGTGCTGGTGGAGTCGCGCCAGGGCGGCAACATGCTGTTCCTGCCGCTGGACAAGATCATGCAGCAGGTGGCCGCCGGTGGCGCCGCCGCGCCGCAGCAGCAGCACGAGAACGCGGTGCCGCAGCCTTCGCCCGCTTCCGGCCCGCCGTCTTCCAACTCCACCACCGACGCACGCACGCGCGACAACGCGCGCAGCCGCGAGCGGGAGAGCCGTTGAACATGCACCCCCACACTCGTCACTACGTGTACTCGCTGCCCCCCGAGGGGGCGTCCGGCCTCCTTGAGGCGGCTCGGCGGAGGCCGGAATGAATCGCATCGGTTTCATCGTTTCCTCGCTGCTGGTGCTGCTGGCGCTGCTCAGCTCCATGCTGTTCGTGGTGGACCAGCGCCAGTTCGGCGTGGTCTATGCCTTCGGCCAGGTCAAGGACGTGATCAGCGAGCCGGGCCTGAAATTCAAGCTGCCGCCGCCGTTCCAGAGCGTGAGCTACATCGACAAGCGCCTGCTGACGCTGGACAGCGTGGACACCGAGCCCATGCTGACCGCGGAGAAGCAGCGCGTGGTGATCGACTGGTACGTGCGCTGGCGCGTCACCGATCCGCTGGCCTACATCCGCAACGTGGGCCTCGACGAAGCCGCCGGCGCCAACCAGCTCAATCGCGTGGTGCGCAACGCCTTCCAGGAGGAGGTGAACCGCTTCACCGTGCGCGAGCTGCTGTCGGCCCGGCGCGAGCAGCTGATGGCGGACGTGAAGCGCGAGGTGCTGGAGGCCGTCAAGGGCACCAAGCCCTGGGGCGTGGACGTGGTGGACGTGCGCATCACGCGCGCCGACTACGTCGAGGCGATCACGGAATCGGTCTACCGCCGCATGGAAGCTGAGCGCAAGCGCGTGGCCAACGAGCTGCGCTCCACCGGCGCCGCCGAGGGCGAGAAGATCCGCGCCGACGCCGACCGCCAGCGCGAGGTGACGGTGGCCAATGCCTACCGCGACGCGCAGAAGGTCAAGGGCGAGGGCGACGCGCAGGCCGCGTCGATCTACGCCGAAGGCTTCGGGCGCGACCCGCAGTTCGCGCAGTTCTACCGCAGCCTCGAGGCGTACAAGGCGAGCTTCAACAAGAAGGGCGACGTGATGGTGCTGGATCCCAGCGGCACGGAGTTCTTCCGCACCTTCCGCGGCGGCCTCTCCGGCGCCGGGGCGGGCGCACCCCGCTGAGCCTGGTGGACACCGATGTCTTCTGGGCCGCGCTGGCGCTGATGCTGGTGCTGGAAGGGCTGTTCCCCTTCCTCTCGCCGGGAGGCTGGCGGCAGACCTTCCTCAAGCTGATGCAGCTGCGCGACGGCCAGCTGCGCTTCTTCGGCCTCACCAGCATCCTGCTGGGGTTGATCCTGCTCTGGCTCGTCCTCTGAGGGCTCCTTCTCCCGCTTGCGGGAGAGGGCGGGGGTGAGGGTTCCCGACCCCGGTAGAATCACGTTTTTAACAGCCCCGCATTCCATGTCTGCCTGGGTCCTGCCGGATCACATCGCCGATGTGTTGCCTTCCGAGGCCCGGCACATCGAGGAACTCCGCCGCGAACTGCTCGACACCGCTCGTGGCTACGGCTACGAGCTGGTGATGCCGCCCATGCTGGAGCACCTGGAGTCGCTGCTCACGGGCACCGGCGAGGCGCTCGACCTGCAGACCTTCAAGCTGGTGGACCAGCTCTCCGGGCGCATGCTGGGCCTGCGCGCCGACACCACGCCGCAGGTGGCCCGCATCGACGCCCACCTGCTGAACCGCCAGGGCGTGGCGCGCCTGTGCTACTGCGGCCCGGTGCTGCACACCCGCCCCGACCGCCCGCACGCCACGCGCGAGCCGCTGCAGTTCGGCGCCGAGATCTACGGCCACGCCGGCCTCGAGGCCGACCTCGAGGCGCTGCTGCTGGCGCTGGACTGCCTCAAGGCCACCCGCGTCGCCCCGCTCACCGTGGACATGGCCGATGCGCGCATCGTGCGCTCGCTGCTGGCCGGCCTGGGCCTGGGCGAGCAGCGGCTGGCGCGCGTGCACGCGGCGCTGGCCACCAAGGATTCGACCGAGCTCGCGGCGCTGACGCGCGACTTCCCGCCCGCCGCCCGCCAGGGCCTGCTGGCCCTGATCAACCTGTACGGCGACGTGCAGGTGCTGGACGAGGCGGCGCGCGTGCTGCCCGACTCCCCCCTGATGCAGCAGGCGCTGCA
Source organism: Ramlibacter sp. (assembly GCF_035706265.1). GTDB lineage: Bacteria > Pseudomonadota > Gammaproteobacteria > Burkholderiales > Burkholderiaceae_C > Ramlibacter. Next base: position 3,329 of record NZ_DASSVG010000504.1, read on the forward strand.
GCACCTGCGCTGGATCAGCGGCCACGTCGAGGGCGCGAAGATGCGCTACGACCTGGCGGACCTGCGCGGCTATGCCTACTACAGCGGCATGCGCTTCGGCATCTACACGCCGGGCGCCAGCGACGCGCTGGTGCGCGGCGGCCGCTACGACGAAGTCGGCGCCGTGTTCGGCCGCAACCGCCCCGCCGTCGGCTTCAGCCTCGACGTGCGCGAGCTGGTCGGCGTGGCCGCCGGGCGCCCGCTCAAGGCGGCGATCCGCGCGCCTTGGCTGGATGCCGGTCCGGACGCCTCCGAACTGCGCGGCGCCATCGCGCAGCTGCGCAGCCAGGGCGAGACGGTGGTCTGCGTGCTGCCGGGCCACGAGAGCGAGGTGGACGAGTTCCACTGCGACCGCGAGCTGGCGCGCGATGCCGCCGGCCGCTGGGCCGTGCGCGCCCTCTGAACTCCTTCCCAACGAATCTTTTCCGCAAGAGCGAAGTCATGATCAAGACGAAGGGCCGCAATGTGGTCGTGGTCGGCACCCAGTGGGGCGACGAAGGCAAGGGCAAGCTGGTGGACTGGCTCACCGAGATGGCCCAGGGCGTGGTCCGTTTCCAGGGCGGCCACAACGCCGGCCACACGCTGGTGATCAACGGCGTGAAGACGGCGCTGCACCTGATCCCCAGCGGCATCATGCGTCCGGGCGTCAAGTGCTACATCGGCAACGGCGTGGTGCTGTCCACGGCGAAGCTGCTGGAGGAAATCGCGGGCCTCGAGAAGGCCGGCGTCGAGGTGCGCTCGCGCCTGCGCATCAGCGAGGCCTGCCCGCTGATCCTGCCCTTCCACGCCGCGCTGGACCTGGCGCGCGAGACGAAGCGCGAGCAGGGCGGCACCGAGAAGATCGGCACCACCGGCCGCGGCATCGGCCCGGCCTACGAGGACAAGATCGCCCGCCGCGCGCTGCGCGTGCAGGACCTGAAGCATCCCGAGCGCTTCGCGGTGAAGCTGAAGGAACTGCTGGAGCTGCACAACTTCGTGCTCACGCAGTACCTGGGCGCCAAGGCGCTCGACTACCAGCAGGTGCTGGACGAGGCGCTCGCGCACGGCGAGCAGCTGCGTCCCATGATGGCCGACGTCTCGCGCGAGCTGAACGAGGCGCACCTGCACGGCGACAACCTGCTGTTCGAAGGCGCCCAGGGCACGCTGCTCGACGTCGACCACGGCACCTATCCGTACGTCACCTCCAGCAACTGCGTGGCCGGCAACGCCGCCGCGGGCGCGGGCGTGGGCCCGGGCATGCTGCACTACATCCTGGGCATCACCAAGGCCTACTGCACGCGCGTGGGCGGCGGCCCGTTCCCGACCGAGCTGGACTGGCAGACGCCCGGCACCGTGGGCTACCACCTCTCCACGGTGGGGGCGGAGAAGGGCGTGACGACGGGGCGCTCGCGCCGCTGCGGCTGGTTCGACGCGGCGCTGCTGAAGCGCAGCGCCCAGGTCAACGGCCTGTCGGGCCTGTGCATCACCAAGCTCGACGTGCTCGACGGCCTGAAGGAATTGCAGCTGTGCACCGGCTACGAGCTCGATGGCCAGCACGTCGACATCCTGCCGCTGGGCGCCGACGAGATCGCGCGCTGCAAGCCGGTGTACGAGACGCTGGAAGGCTGGAGCGAATCGACCGTGGGCGTGACGCAGTTCGACAAGCTGCCGGTGAACGCGCGCCTGTACCTGCAGCGCATCGAGCACGTCACGGGCGTGCCGGTCGATATCATCTCGACCGGCGCCGACCGCGACCACACCATCATGATGCGCCACCCCTACCTGGCGGACTGACCGAGGACCCCCGATGCTGACGGAAGACGGCAAGCACCTGTACGTGAGCTACGACGAGTACCACAACCTGTGCGAGAAGCTCGCACTGAAGGTGTACCAGTCGGGCTGGCAGTTCGACACCATCCTGTGCCTCGCCCGCGGCGGCATGCGGCCGGGCGACATCCTCTCGCGCATCTTCGACGTGCCGCTGGCGATCATGTCGACCAGCTCCTACCGCGCCGAGGCCGGCACGGTGCAGGGCCACCTGGACATCGCCCACTACATCACCACGCCCCGCGGCGAGATCGCCGGCCGCGTGCTGCTGGTGGACGACCTGGCGGACTCGGGCCTCACGCTGCACCGGGTGGTGGACATGCTGCGCAGCAAGTACCCCGCGATCACCGAGCTGCGCACCGCGGTGATCTGGACCAAGGGCATCTCCAAGTTCACCCCCGACTACTCGGTCGACTACCTGTCCACCAACCCCTGGATCCACCAGCCCTTCGAGACCTACGACGCGCTGCGCCCGGAGAAGCTGCTGGAGAAGTGGAAGGTCTGAGGACCCGCTTCGAACAGAACAGCCAACAGCCGGACGCAAAGGGCGCAAAGGGTACGCAAAGGACGCAAAGGAATCCTTTCCTTGGAGGGCTGTCGTTTTGCGTCCTTTGCGTATCTTTCGCGTCCTTTGCGTCCGGTAGTTTGTCTTCATGACCCCGGTTAGCATCGGCGCATGACGAAGCCGGTCACCGACCTCATCCACCATCCCTACCAGCCCCCCGCCGGCTTCAGTGCGCCGCAGCCGGGGGTCTTCAAGGCCTCCACCGTCCTCTTTGCCAACACCGCGGCGCTGCGGGCGCGCGACTGGCGGCACAAGAACGGCTACACCTACGGGCTGCACGGCACGCCCACCACCTTCCAGCTCGAGGAACGCATCGCCACGCTGGAAGGCGGCCTGCAGTGCGTGCTGGTGCCCAGCGGCCTGGCGGCCATCGCCAACGTCGGCATGACGCTGCTGAAGGCGGGCGACGAGGTGCTGCTGCCGGACAACGTCTACGGCCCCAGCCGCGCCCTGGCCGAAGGCGAGTTCAAGGGCTGGGGCATCACGCACCAGCTCTACGACCCGCTGAAGCCGGCCGACCTGGAGGCGCGCATCGGGCCGAACACCAGGCTCGTGTGGCTGGAAGCGCCGGGCTCCGTGACGATGGAGTTCCCGGACCTGCCCGAGCTGGTGCGCATCTGCCGCCGCAAGGGCGTGACCTGCGCGCTGGACAACACCTGGGGCGCCGGCCTCGCCTTCCAGGCCTTCGACCTCGCGCCGGGCA
>NZ_DASSVG010000505.1:0-2416 GCF_035706265.1 Ramlibacter sp.
TCCCTCGCTCGTGGCCCACACGCGGCCGCCATGGAGCTCCACCAGGTGCTTCACCAGCGTGAGGCCGATGCCCAGGCCGCCCTGCGAGCGGTCCAGCGACTGGTCGGCCTGGGCGAACAGGTCGAAGATGTGCGGCAGGAACTCGGGTGCGATGCCGGTGCCCTCGTCCTTCACGGAGATCTGCAGTTCGCCCTCCGCGAAGCTCGCCTCCAGGCGGATGCGGCTCCTGGGCGGCGAGAACTTGCTGGCGTTGTTGATCAGGTTGGAGAGCACCTGCGACAGCCGCACGGCATCGCCCTGGATCTCGATCGCCTCCTTCGGCAGCATCACGTCCAGCACCTGTTCGCGCTGGCCCAGCCGCGGCGAGCTGGCTTCCACCGAGCGCTCGACCAGGGAGGAAAGCTGCAGCTTCTCGGGCTTGACCGCCACCTTGCCCTGCACGATGCGCGAGACGTCCAGCAGGTCGTCGATCAGGCGCGACATGTGGTCGGCCTGGCGGCCGATCACGTCGCGCGCCCAGGCCAGCTTGGGCGGCAGCGAATCGGCCGTGGCCAGGATGTGCACCGCGTTGCGGATCGGCGCCAGCGGGTTGCGCAGTTCGTGCGCCAGCATGGCCAGGAATTCGTTCTTGCGCCGGTCGGCCTCCTGCACCGCGGAGTACAGGCGGGCGTTCTCCATCGCGATGGAGGCGCGGCTCGCGAATTCGCGCACCAGCGAGACGTGGCCGGGGTCGTAGCGGGCCGCCTCGCCCAGCAGCGCGAGCGCCCCGCGGATCTCGTCGCCCGCCATGAGGGGGCAGATGGCCGCCGCGCGGCCTTCGTTCTTCCACAGGCGGAACTGGCGGTCGCGGATCACCTGGTCCGCCTGGGCGCGCAGTTCGGGCGTGAACACCTCGGGATCGTCGGCCCGCGGCGCCGGGTGCATCTCCAGCCGGCGCACGCCGCCTTCCGGGTCGGGGATGCCGAGGATCGCCCGCTCCCCCAGCATCGGCACGGCGAGGCTCAGGATGGCGGCGATCGTGTCGTCGAGGTTGAGCGAGCGCGAAAGCACCCGGCTCGCCTCGGCCAGGTAGTCGGCGCGGTGGATCGCCTCCTCCGCGGCGGCGCGGGCCGCTTCCGAGCGGGCCAGTTCCTCGCGCTGCGCCGCCTGCTTCTGCAGCTGGCGGTTCATGCGGAACAGCTCGACGAACACCCGCACCTTGGAGCGCAGCACCTCCGGCACCACCGGCGACGGGATGTAGTCCACCGCGCCCAGGGCGTAGCCGCGCCGGGCCTGCAGTTCGTCCACGTAGGCGGTGATGAAGACGATCGGCGTCTGGGCCGATTTCTTGTACTGGCGGATCAGGCTGGCGGTCTCGAGCCCGTCGATGTCGGGCATGTTCACGTCCAGCAGGATGACCGCGAACTCCTTTTCCAGGATGTACTTCAGCGCCTCCTGCCCCGAGCGGGCGCTGACGATGTTCTGCCCCAGTTCCTCCAGGATGGTCGTGAAGACGACGTGCTTCTCCGCCAGGTCGTCCACCACCAGGATGTTGACCTTCTCGGCGGCCTCCGGACTCGCAGCGTTCGTCACTCGATCTCCCGGCGGTCCCGATCGGTCGGGGACAGCGCATGTTTCGCCATGTCCGTCCCCGAACTCACTGTTGCAGCCATGCCCGCAGCACGGCGAGCAGGTCCGGCGTGTTCACCGGCTTGGCCAGGTAGTCCCAGGCGCCCGCCTCGATGCACTTCTCGCGGTCGCCCTTCATCGCCTTGGCCGTGACCGCGATCATGGGCAGGTTGCGGCCCTGCGGGAGCTTGCGGATCTCCTTCATGGTCGCCATGCCGTCCATCTCCGGCATCATGATGTCCATCAGCACCACCTGGATGCCCGGGTCGTTGGCCACGCGGTTGATTGCCTCGCGGCCGTTGTCGGCCCACACGATGTCCATGCCGTGCTCTTCCAGCACGGTGGCCAGCGCGAAGATGTTGCGCATGTCGTCGTCGACGATCAGCACGCGCTTGCCGGCCAGCGGCTTGGCGGACTCGTAGACGTCGTCGATCACGCTGCGCTTCACCTCGGGCAGCCGCGCCAGGCTCTTGTGCAGCGCGATCAGCGCGGCGTCGAACAGGCGCGCCTCGCCGCTCACCTCGTGCACCGTCAGGCCCTCGTCGGAGTGCCAGTCGTTGCGCACCCCGCTGCTGCCGCGATAGAGGATCAGCGGCACCGGCCCGATGCCCGCCTGCGCCGCGATGGCGCGGCGCAGCTCGCGCGGCTCCGCGCCGGCGAAGCCGTCTTCCAGCACCACGGCGTCGAAGCGGCCCTCGTCCAGCGCCTGCAGCAACTGCGGGCCGCTGGCCACCATCGTCACGTCGATCTGCTCGCCCTCGATCTGGGCCAGCAGGTCGTTGCGCACGTCCTGGTCGTCCAGCGCCAC
>NZ_DASSVG010000506.1:0-26381 GCF_035706265.1 Ramlibacter sp.
CGCCGGCGGCGCCTACGTGCCGGCCATGAGCGACGAGACCATCATCGTCAAGGAGCAGGGCACCATCTTCCTCGGTGGCCCGCCGCTGGTGAAGGCCGCCACCGGCGAAGTGGTGAGCGCGGAAGACCTGGGCGGCGGCGATGTGCACACGCGCCTCTCGGGCGTGGCCGACCACCTGGCCATGAACGACGAGCACGCGCTCGCATTGGCGCGCCGCGCCGTCGCGACGCTGAACCGGCCCAAGGAGTGGCCGGTGCAAAGGCGCCAGCCCGAGCCGCCGCGCTACGACGCGAAGGAGCTGTGCGGGATCATCCCGACCGACACCCGCAAGCCCTTCGACGTGCGCGAGATCATCGCGCGCCTGGTCGACGGCTCGGAGTTCCACGAATTCAAGTCGCGCTTCGGCACCACGCTGGTGTGCGGCTTCGGCCACATCGAAGGCATGCCGATCGGCATCGTGGCCAACAACGGCATCCTGTTCTCCGAGTCGGCCCAGAAGGGCGCCCACTTCATCGAGCTGTGCTGCCACCGCAAGACGCCGATCCTGTTTCTGCAGAACATCACCGGCTTCATGGTCGGCCGCAAGTACGAGAACGAGGGCATCGCCCGCCACGGCGCCAAGATGGTCACGGCGGTGGCCACGGCCAACGTGCCCAAGTTCACGGTGATCATCGGCGGCAGCTACGGCGCGGGCAACTACGGCATGTGCGGCCGCGCCTATTCGCCGCGCTTCCTGTGGACCTGGCCGACCGCGCGCACCTGCGTGATGGGCGCGGAGCAGGCCGCCAGCGTGCTGGCCACCGTGCGGCGCGACGGCATCGAGTCGCGCGGCGGCAGCTGGAGCGCCGAGGAGGAAGCGGCCTTCCGCCAGCCCATCCTCGACCAGTTCAACCGCCAGTCGCACCCCTACTTCGCCAGCGCGCGCCTGTGGGACGACGGCGTGATCGACCCGGCCGACACCCGCCGCGTGCTGGCGCTGGGCCTCTCGGCCGCCCTGAATGCCCCGATCGGCGAGCCGAACTTCGGCGTGTTCCGGATGTGAGGCATAGAATGTGTATGAAACCAGATTTCCGTACACATCATGCGCACCAACATCGATATCGACGATGGGCTGATGGCCGAGGCGATGAAGGCCGGGCCGTTCCAGACCAAGAAGGAGGCGGTCGAGGCAGGTCTGCGGCTGCTCGCGCGGCAAGCGGCCTACCGCGAAATCCTGAAGTGGCGCGGCAGGCTCAAGTGGGAGGGAGACGAGGACATCGACTGGACCTCGCCTGCCGTGACCCGCGTGGAGACCGAGGAGCCGGCAAGGAGCGCCCGCCGTGGTCGTCGTTGACTCCGGCGTGTGGATCGATTTCTTCAACGACAGTCCCGGCGCGGCGACGGACACGCTGGAGCGCCTGCTGCGGGACGGTGAAGTTCGCATCGTCGTCCCGGACCTCGTGCTGTACGAGGTCCTGCGCGGCTTCCGGCACGAGCGTGAACTCCGGCAGGCCCGGGAGCTGATGCAGATGCTCGACGTGGAAACGGCGGGCGGCACGGCTATCGCCATCGAGGCCGCACAGCATTACCGCAGCCTGCGGGCTGCGGGCGTGACCGTGCGGAACGCCGTCGACGTCCTGATCGCGGCGTTCTGCATCGAGAACGGTTACGCGCTGCTCCATCGTGACCGGGACTTCGATGCCTTCGCCCGGCTGCGGGGCCTGCGCACGTGGGAACACTGAGGTGCCCCGATTGCTGAACCGGAAGGATTCGCCATGAACCACCTGCAACTGACTTACGAACGCGGCATTTCCACCGTCACCCTCGACCGGCCCGAGGTGCGCAACGCCTTCAACGACGAAGTGATCGCCGAACTGACGGCGGTGTTCGTCGAGATCGCCAAGCGCGACGAGGTGCGCTGCGTGGTGCTGGCCGGCAACGGGCCGGCTTTCTGCGCCGGCGCGGACCTGAACTGGATGAAGCGCATGGCGACCTACACGCGCGAGGACAACCTCGAGGACGCCTCGGCGATGGCCCGCATGCTGGAAGTGATCTGGCGCTGCCCCAAGCCCACGATCGCGCGCGTGCACGGCGACGCGTACGCGGGCGGCACCGGCCTGGTCGCCGTCTGCGACATGGCGGTGGCGGCCGACACGGCCAACTTCTGCCTGAGCGAAGTGAAGCTCGGGCTGATCCCCGCCACCATCAGCCCCTACGTGATCCGCGCCATGGGTGCGCGCGCGGCGCACCGCTACTTCCTGACGGCGGAGCGCTTCGGCGCCGCGGAAGCGCACCGCATCGGCTTCGTGCACGAGGTGGTGGCGGCGGATGCGCTGGACGCGCGGGTGGCCGAGATCGCCAACGCGCTGGTGCAGGCCGGCCCCGAAGCGGTGAAGGCCTGCAAGAAGCTGCTGCACGACGTGGCCGGCCACGACATCACGGCGGGCCTGGTGCGGCGCACGGTGGAAGGCATCGCCGACATCCGCGCCAGCGACGAAGGACGCGAAGGCGTGCAGTCCTTCCTCGGCAAGCGCAAGCCGAACTGGCTGCTGCCGTGAACCTGGACTGGCTCGGCCACGCAGTGCCGGACACGCCGCAGCTGCTGGCGCTGGCCGCGGCATTGGGCTGGGCCAGCGGCTTCCGGCTCTATGCCGCGGTGTTCCTCACCGGGCTGGCGGGCTGGATGGGATGGATCGAGCTGCCGCCCGGGCTGCACGTGCTGCAGCATCCCGGCGTGCTGATCGCGAGCGGCTTCATGCTGTTCGCCGAGTTCTTCGCCGACAAGATCCCCTTCGTCGATTCGATGTGGGATGCGGTGCATACGGTGATCCGCATCCCGGCCGGCGCCGCGCTGGCGGCCGGTGCGCTGGGGGCGGACAACCAGGCGATGACGTGGATCGCCGCGCTCGCGGGCGGCAGCCTGGCGGCGACCAGCCACGCCACCAAGATGACCACGCGGGCGGCCGTGAACACCTCGCCCGAGCCCTTCTCCAACATGGCCGTCTCGCTGGCCGAGGACGGGCTGGTGGTGTTCATGCTGTGGCTGTCGGCCACGCACCCGGTCGTGTTCGCGATCGTGCTGCTGATCAGCCTGGTGCTGGCCGCGATCCTGCTGGTCGTGCTGGTCAAGTTCCTGCGCACGGTGCTGCGCGGGGTGAGGGAATTCTTCAGGGGGCGGCCGTTGCCGCGGGAGCTGGGTTGATGTTCAAGAAGATCCTGATTGCGAATCGTGGAGAGATTGCGTGCAGGGTAGCCGCGACGGCGCGCCGGATGGCGATCCGCACGGTGGCGGTGTACTCGGACGCGGATGCGGACGCCAAGCACGTGCAGGCCTGCGACGAGGCGGTGCACATCGGCGGCAGCGCGCCCAAGGACAGTTACCTGCGCTGGGAGCGCATCATCGAAGCCGCCAAGGCCACGGGCGCGCAGGCCATCCATCCCGGCTACGGCTTCCTGAGCGAGAACGAAGGCTTCGCCGCCGCCTGCGCCGAAGCGGGCCTGGTCTTCATCGGCCCGCCCGCCTCGGCGATCCAGGCCATGGGCCTGAAGGCCGAATCCAAGCAGCTGATGGAGCGGGCCGGCGTGCCGCTGGTGCCCGGCTACCACGGGGCCGACCAGGACCCGGCGCTGCTGCAGCGCGAGGCCGACCGCATCGGCTATCCGGTGCTGATCAAGGCCAGCGCCGGCGGCGGCGGCAAGGGCATGCGCGCCGTGGAGAAGGCGGAGGACTTCGCCGCCGCGCTCGCCTCCTGCCAGCGCGAAGCGCGCAACAGCTTCGGCGACGAGGCCGTCCTGGTGGAGAAGTACGTCACCCGGCCGCGCCACATCGAGATCCAGGTGTTCGGCGACACCCACGGCAACTACGTCTACCTGTTCGAGCGCGACTGCTCGGTGCAGCGGCGCCACCAGAAAGTGCTGGAGGAAGCGCCGGCGCCGGGCATGACCGAGACCATGCGGCGCCGCATGGGCGAGGCCGCCGTGGCGGCGGCGCGGGCGGTGAAATACGTCGGCGCCGGCACGGTGGAATTCATCGTGGAGCAACGCCAGGGGGAGATGAGTTCCACCGCCCGGCCGCCCGAAGGTGGAACAGCCCCCTCGGGGGGCAGCGGACGAGCGACAGCCGGGAGCGTGGGGGCCATGGATTTTTTCTTCATGGAGATGAACACGCGCCTGCAGGTGGAGCATCCCGTGACGGAGGCGATCACCGGGCTGGACCTGGTGGAGTGGCAGCTGCGCGTGGCCGCGGGCGAGCCGCTGCCCCTGAAGCAGGAGCAGCTGCGCATCCAGGGCCATGCGATCGAGGCCCGCATCTGCGCCGAGAACCCGGACAACAACTTCCTGCCGGCCACCGGCACGCTGCACGTCTACCGCAAGCCGCAGGCCGCGGCCTTCGAGCGGGCGCCGGTGCGCATCGACGACGGCGTGCGCGAGGGCGATGCGATCTCGCCGTTCTACGACTCGATGATCGCCAAGCTGATCGTGCACGGCGACACCCGCGAGGAGGCGCTGGCGCGGCTGGACGAGGCGCTGGCCGAAACCCACATCGTGGGCCTGAGCACCAACGTGCAGTTCCTGCGCTACGTGGTGGGCAGCCGCTCCTTCGCGCAGGCCGACCTGGACACGGCACTGATCCAGCGCGAGGCCGCGGTGCTGTTCCAGCAGCAGCCGGTGGGGCTCGAACTGGCGGCCGCCGCCGCCGTGGCGCGCACGCTGCTCGACGAGCAGCAGTTGGCCGGCGACGATCCCTTCAGCCGGCGCGACGGCTGGCGCTCGCATGGCGTGGCGACGCGGCGCTTCACCTTCGAGTTCGGCGGCGGGCAGCAGAAGGCGATCCTGACCACGCTGCACGACGGCGCGCTGCGGCTGGCCATCGCGGGCGGGGCGGCCGAGCCGCTGGCCTTCCGCGCCACGGGCGGTGCGATCGAATTGCAGTACGGCGAGCGCCGCATGCGGGCTGCCGTCTACACGCAGGGCGAGACCGACCACGTGTTCACGGAAGCGGGTGCGGCGCAGATCGTCTCGGTGGACCTGCTGGCCCATGCGGGCGACGATGCGTCCGAAGGCGGGCGCCTGACGGCGCCGATGCCCGGCAAGGTGATCTCGTTCGCCGTGCAGCCGGGCGAGCAGGTGCGCAAGGGCCAGCCGCTGGCGGTGCTGGAGGCGATGAAGATGGAGCACACCATCGCGGCGCCGAGCGACGGCGTGGTGGCGGAGTTGCTGTACGCGCCGGGGGACCAGGTGCGGGAGGGGGCGGAGTTGTTGAAGCTGGCGGTTTGAGTGGGCTCCGAAGCGCTGGGCTTCCTGCGCTTCGCGCGTCAGCACCAGCCTACGAAGAGCGCTCCGCGCGGAGCCTCCGAACAGCCCGCGTGGTGGGCGCGAGGCCGGTTTTCGTAGGCTGGCGCTGAGCGCGAACCGAGGCGACCCGCCTCGGCTCGCCGAAGCCCAGCGATCCACAAAGGCGCTTACTGCGGCGAAGAAAGCCGCGGCGCCGACTGCAGCACCTTCTCCAGCTCCTGCTTCCAGAACCTCGCCTGCCCCGTCGTCCCATGCCCCAGCGTCTGCTCGCTCGCCGGAATGACGTACGCGCGGCCGTTCTTCACCCGCTTCAGCTCGCGCTCGAGGATGCCCAGTTCCACCGGGTTGCGCTCGTCGTCGGCCGAATTGATCGCCACCAGCGTCGCCGTGATCTTCTCCAGGCCTGTCGACGGGTTGTAGTCGGCCGAGGATTCCCACTGCAGCAGGTGGTCGTTGGCGTCGCCGCGGAAGTTCTTCAGCCGCGTCTCCAGCGCCTCGTCGGCCTTCTCGCGGTTGGGCCCGGACTTCATGTACGTGTAGTTGCCGCCGTTGGTGGCGGTGGCGAAGAAGATCGAGGCGAGCTGGAAGCCCGGCGGCTGCGAGGTGTAGTTGCCGTTGTTCCACGCCGGGTCGCGCCGGATCGATTCCGTCAGCAGCCGGCGCAGCGTCCAGTTGCGGCCCGACATCGGCGTCGGCAGCGAGGCCATGGGCACCGCGATGTCCATCATGCCGGGATACTTCTGCGCCCACATCCAGGTCTGCATGCCGCCCATGGAATTCCCGATCACAAGCCGCAGGTGCGGGATGCGCAGGTGCTCGCGCAACAGCCGGTACTGCGCGTCGACCATGTCGTCGTAGTTGTACTTCGGGAACTTCATGCGCAGCCCGTCGGAGGGCTTGCTGGAGCCGCCGGTGCCGATCGCGTCGGGCAGGATGATGAAGTACTTGCGGGCATCGAGCGGCTGGCCCGGCCCGTACAGCTCGCCGCCGAAGGCCGGCGTGAGCATGCTGTTGGAAGAGCCGGTCGTTCCGTGCAGCACCAGCACCGGCTCACCGGACGGATCGCCCACGGTTTGGTAGTGGATCTTCAGCTCCGGCAGCACCTCGCCGTTGTGGAAGCGGAAGTCCTTCACCACCCAGGTGCCCTGTTTCGGCGCCGGGAAGTCGGCGGCCAGGCCCTGGAACGCGGCGGCGAAGAGCGCGGCGCCCAGGCAGGCCGAGCGCAGGAGGGATCGCGGGATCATGGTTTCTCCTTTTCTCTGGTCCCCGCCTGCGCGGGGACGACGTGGGGGGCGCCGGAGCTTGGCACCGGCCCCGCGCCGGCGTCAACGGGGACGTCCCGCACAATAGGGAGCATGCGTATCGTCGTCTGCTGTACCGGGATGAAAGCCGCGCCTTGGGTCGCGGGTCTGGAGGCCGCCCTGCCGGGCGCCGTGGTGGAAGAGTGGCAAGCCGGCGCGCCGCCGGCCGACCATGCCGTCGTGTGGGCGCCGCCCCAGCAGCTCTTCGACGAGCAGCCGCGGCTCAAGGGCATCTTCAACATGGGCGCCGGCGTCGATGCGCTGCTGCAGCTGCGCCTGCCGCCCGAGGCCGCGCTGGTGCGCCTCGACGACGCCGGCATGTCGGTGCAGATGGCGGAGTTCGTCTGCCACGCCCTCATCCGGCACTTCCGCGAGCTCGACGGCTACGAGCAGGACGCCGCGCAAGGCCGCTGGAGCTTCCGCCGGCCGCGCTCCCGCGCGGAGTTCCCGGTCGGCGTGATGGGCCTCGGCGTGCTGGGGCAGCGCGTCGCGCAGGCGGTGGCCGCATTCGAATTCCCGGTGCGCGGCTGGAGCCGCACGGCCAGGGCCATCGAGGGCGTGCAGTGCTTCGCCGGCCCGGCGCAGTTCGACGCGTTCCTGGCCGGCACGCGCGTGCTGGTGAACCTGCTGCCGCTGACGCCGGAGACCGAGAACATCATGAACCGCGCCACGCTGGGCCGGCTGCTGCCCGGCGGCTACGTGATCAACGTGGCGCGCGGCGCGCACCTGGTCGACGAGGACCTGCTGGCGCTCGTCGACGGCGGCCACCTGGCCGGGGCGGCGCTGGACGTGTTCCGCACCGAGCCGCTGCCGCCTGCGCACCCGTTCTGGCGCCACCCGAAGATCACGGTGACGCCGCACACCTCGGCGCGCACGCTGCGCGACGAGAGCATCGCGCAGATCGCGCGCAAGGTCCGCGCCTTCGATCGGGGAGAACCCGTCGCCGGCGTGGTCGATTTGTCCAGAGGATACTGAGGCCATGCAACTTCCAGCCAAGGTGAAGCTCGTCGACGTGGGCCCGCGCGACGGGCTGCAGAACGAGAAGGAGCCGGTGCCCGCCGCGGTCAAGATCGCGCTGGTGCACCGGCTGCAGGACGCCGGCCTGCGCGAGATCGAGGTGACCAGCTACGTGTCGCCCAAGTGGGTGCCGCAGATGGCCGACGCCGCCGACGTGATGGCGGGCATCACGCGCAAGCCGGGCGTGCGCTACTCGGTGCTGACGCCCAACATGAAGGGCTTCGAGGCCGCGCTCGAGGGCCGGCCCGACGAGATCGTGATCTTCGGCGCCGCCAGCGAGGCCTTCAGCCAGCGCAACATCAACTGCTCGATCGCCGAGAGCATCGAGCGCTTCGCGCCCGTGGTGGAAGCCGCGCGCGCGAAGGGCATCCACGTGCGCGCCGCGATGTCGACGGCCGTCGGCTGCCCCTACGAAGGCGAGATCGCGCCCGAGCGGGTCGAGTTCTTCGCCCGCCGCATGAAGGAGATCGGCGTGCACCACCTCGGCGTGGCCGACACCATCGGCGTCGGCACGCCGCGCAAGGTGCAGCGGGCGATGGAGGCGGCGCTGAAGCACTTCGCGCTCGACGACGTCTCCGGCCATTTCCACGACACCTACGGCCAGGCGCTGGCCAACACGCTGGCCTGCCTCGAGATGGGCATCTGGCAGTTCGACGCCTCCGTCGCGGGCCTGGGCGGCTGTCCCTACGCCAAGGGTGCGACCGGCAACGTGGCCACGGAGGACCTCGTGTTCATGCTGAACGGCCTCGGCATCGAGACCGGCATCGACCTCGACAAGCTGGTCGACGCCGGCAAGTTCATCAGCGACTTCCTGGGCCGCAAGCCGAACTCGCGGGCGGCGACGGCGATCCTGAACAAGAGGGTGCAGTGACGATGTGCGGAGCGGAACTCCAATCCCTGCCCGAAGGCGTGCAGCGCGTGGCCCGGGCCTTGCGCGACGCCGGCCATCCCCATGGGCCCGTGATGCTGGACGACGCCGCGCGCACGGCGCAGCAGGCCGCCGATGCGCTGGGCATCCATGTGGGCCAGATCGCCAAGAGCATCATCTTCCGCCGCAAGGCCGATGACGCCGCGGTGCTGGTGATCGCCTCCGGCGACCGCCGCGTCGACGAGAAGAAGGTCGATGCCATCGTCGGCAAGACCGGGCGCGCCGACGCGGAGTTCGTCAAGGCCAGCACCGGCTTCTCGATCGGCGGCGTGTCGCCCATCGCCCATGCGCGCCCGCCGGTGACGCTGATCGACCGCGAGCTGTTCCGCTTCGAGGAGATCTGGGCCGCCGCCGGCCATCCGCACGGCGTCTTCAAGCTGCGCCCGCAGGACCTGGAGAAGCTCACCGGCGCCCCGGTGGCGGACGTGGTGCAGGCGCCGGCGGGATGAGTTCGGAGACGAAGCAGCTCCTGCTGGAAAAGGCCGCCGGTATCGCGCTCGCCGATTTCGTGCCTTCGCCCTGCATCTCGGTCTGCCGCGTGGACGCGGCCACGGGTCTGTGCGAAGGCTGCTATCGCTCGCTCGACGAGATCGCGCGCTGGAGCAGCGCCTCCGAGGAAGAGAAGCTCGCCATCTGGAACCGCCTGCTGCAACGCGCCCACGCCGATCCATGAAGCACATCACCTTCCATTTCGACTTCATCTCGCCCTACGCCTACCTCGCCTTCGAGAAGCTGCCCGAGGCGCTCAAGGGCCTGAGCTACCGCGTCGACTACCGGCCGGTGCTGTTCGCGGGGATGCTGAAGCACCACGGCCAGCTCGGCCCGGCGGAGATCGCACCCAAGCGCGACTGGACCTACCGCCAGGTGCTGTGGCTGGCGCACGCGCACGGCATTCCGATGCAGTTGCCGGCCGCCCATCCCTTCAATCCCCTGGGCCTGCTGCGGCTCGCGCTCGCCTGCGGCGACGACGGGCTGGTGAACCGCCTCATCGCCGAAACCGTGTTCCGGCACGTCTGGCGCGGCGGCGCCGACGCGGCCGACGCGCAGCGCCTGGCGGAGCTGCGCGCGCTGCTGCAGCCGCAGCGCGACCCGGCCGGCGACGCGGTGAAGGCGGAGCTGAAGGCGAACACCGAGGTGGCCATTGCGCGCGGCCTGTTCGGCGTGCCGACCTTCGACGTGGACGGGCGGCTGTTCTGGGGTTTCGACGCGCTGCCGATGCTGCGCGAGTACCTCGATGGCAACCCCTGGTTCGCCAGCGGCGCATGGGAGCAGGCGGCAGCGCTGCCCGCGGGCCAGACGCGCACCGGCAAGGCCTGACCCACACCGCATGATGAAAGCCGCGCTGCGGGTTTGACCCTAATCGGTCAGACCCGCATCAGTTTCGCGTCAGAGCAGGGTCAGAGCGCGCGCGAACAATGCGCTGGCATTACCCAGAACTGGAGAGCCCCGATGGCCGCCGTGCCGCCCGCCGCAGCCGACCGCCCGATGACCGCGCAGGAGAAGAAGGTGATCTTCGCCTCCTCGCTCGGCACCGTGTTCGAGTGGTACGACTTCTACCTGTACGGCTCGCTGGCCACCATCGTCGCCAAGCAGTTCTTCTCCGGGCTCGATCCGGGCGCGGCCTTCGTCTTCGCGCTGCTGGCCTTCGCGGCCGGCTTCCTGGTGCGGCCCTTCGGCGGCGTGGTGTTCGGCCGCCTGGGCGACATGATCGGCCGCAAGTACACCTTCCTGGTCACCATCCTGGTGATGGGCCTGTCGACCTTCATCGTGGGCCTGCTGCCCTCGTACGACGCGGTGGGCATCGCCGCACCGCTGATGCTGGTGGCGCTGCGGCTGGTGCAGGGCCTGGCGCTGGGCGGCGAATACGGCGGGGCCGCCACCTATGTCGCGGAGCACGCGCCGCACGGCCGGCGCGGCGCCTACACGGCGTGGATCCAGACCACGGCCACGCTGGGCCTGCTGCTGTCGCTGGTGGTGATCCTCGGCACGCGCACGCTGCTGGGGGAGGCCGTCTTCGCCGACTGGGGCTGGCGGGTGCCCTTCCTCGTCTCCGTGCTGCTGCTGGCCGTGTCGGTCTGGATCCGGCTGTCGATGCACGAGTCGCCCGCGTTCCGGCGCATGAAGGCGCAGGGGCGCAGTTCGCGCACCCCGGTGAAGGAATCCTTCGGCCAGTGGCGCAACCTGCGGGTGGTGCTGCTGGCGCTGTTCGGCCTCACGGCCGGCCAGGCGGTGGTGTGGTACTCGGGCCAGTTCTACGCGCTGTTCTTCCTCACCCAGTCGCTGCAGGTGGACAGCGCCACGGCCAGCCTGATGATGGCGGCGGCGCTGGTGATCGGCACGCCCTTCTTCCTGGTGTTCGGCGCCCTGTCGGACCGCATCGGGCGCAAGCCGATCATCCTGGCCGGCTGCCTGCTGGCGGCGCTGAGCTACTTCCCCGTGTTCGGCGCGCTGACGCGGGCCGCCAATCCCCGCCTGGCCGCCGCGCAGGCCCATGCGAAGGTGACCGTGCATGCCGATGCGACGCAGTGCTCCTTCCAGGGCAGCCCGATCGCGCGCGAGATCGACTTCGCCAGCTCCTGCGACATCGCCAAGCGCTTCCTGGCGCAGAACTCCGTCAGCTACGACAACGAACCGGGCGAGCCGGGCCGGCCTGCCCTGGTGACCATCGGCGGCCACGCGATCGTCGCGCCGGCCGCGACGGTGGCGCGCGGCCGCTTCGACGAAACCAGCACGCGCAGGATCGCCGCCTTCAAGGACGAAGTCGAGGCGGCGCTGAAGGCGGCGGGCTATCCGGCCCGGGCCGATCCGGCGAAGATGAACCTGCCGCTCACGATCGCGCTGCTGGTGTACCTGGTGATCCTGGTGACCATGGTGTACGGGCCCATCGCGGCGATGCTGGTGGAGCTGTTTCCCACGCGGATCCGCTACACCTCCATGAGCCTGCCGTACCACATCGGCAACGGCTGGTTCGGCGGCCTGCTGCCCACCACGGCGTTCGCGATCGTGGCCCAGACCGGCAACATGTACAACGGCCTGTGGTATCCGGTGGCGATCGCGGCGGCGAGCTGCGCGATCGGCGTGCTGTTCCTGCGCGAGACCAAGGACGTCGACATCTACGCCCTCGATTGAGGTGCCCGCTAGCGCCGGAACTTGCCGTCGGAGCCGATGATGGACAGGTCCGAGAACTCGATGCCGGTGTGGTCGTCCGGGCCGTAGCTGATCTCCAGCCCGCCGAGGTCGAACTTCTGAAGGCTTTCCAACGCTGCCTGCAGCTTCGCGCGCGTGGGGCCGGGCCCGGCGCGGCGCAGCCCTTCGACCAGCACCTTGGCGGCGGCAAAGCCTTCCAGGTTGGAGGGGCTCAGCTCGATCTTCTTCTCCTTCGCCAGCGCGGCCGCCTCCCGCACGATGGCATAGCCCATGGCCCGCTCGGACGGGAACACCTGCGTGACCATCACGCCGGGGCCGGCCTGGCCCAGGCCCTTGACGAAGCCGGCCGAGGCATTGTTCGACAGGGTCACCACCGGCAATCCCGGCAGGACGGCGCGCAGCGTCCTGATGCCTTCGACGATGGCGGTGCCGGAAGCGATCCACACCACGGCCTGCGCGCCGGCCTTCTCCAGCGATTCCACGATCGCCTTGCAGTCGGGGCGCAAGCGGTCGGCCTTGACCGCCACCGCCGGCGCGAAACCCGCGCGGTAGAAGCCCTTGCTCGCGCCCTCGAGGCCGTCGAGGCCGTAGGAATCGTCCGCATACACGACGGCGATGCGCGTGATGCCCAGCCCCCGCAGGTGCGTGACGGCCTTCTCGGCTTCGCGCTGGTAGGGCGCGCGCACGTTGAACACGTACTTCCTCACCGGCTGGTGCAGCACCATGGCGCCGGTGGAGGGCGCGACCAGCGGCACGCCGTGCAGCTCCAGCAAGGGCAGGATCGCCTCGCTGTGCGGCGTGCCGCGGTTCAGGAACAGCGCGAGCACGTTCTTCTGCTCGACCAGCTCCTTGGCATTCGCCGCGGCCACGCCGGGGTCGAAGCGGTCATCGAGCGAGATCAGCTCGATCTTCTGCCCGTGCACGCCGCCCCTGGCGTTGACGGCGTCGATCCAGAGCCTGGCTCCCTCGGTGATCTCCTTGACGCCCGCGGCCGAAACGCCGCTGAATCCGGCCGTCTGGCCGATGAGGATCTGCGACATCGCCCATGCGGGCGCGAGTGCGGCCAGCACCGCCACGATCAAGCGCTTCACTTGTGTCTCCCCCAGCGCCTGTCGCACCGGAATGTGACCAAGCGTAAAACGCGCCCGGGGGGAAGGATCTGAACCAGATCAAAGGAACTACACGCGGCGGGCCATGGCCGCGGGCAGGACCGAGCGGAAGGCGGTCAGCAGGCCGTCGATGCGCTCGTGCGCGAGCTCCAGGCAGTGCTGGGCCGCCACCACCTGGAAGATCTGGTCGCGCAGCAGCCAGAGCTCCTGCGGCCGCTCCGCGGTGTGGAGCCGCCAGCGCAGGCGGTCGCACTCGGTGCCGTGGCAGTCCTCCAGCACGGCCAGCAGCTGGTGGCGCACGGCTTCCACGGCCGCCTCGGGCGGCCGCAGGCGCCAGTCGGGCGGGCAGCTCGGGAGCCACTGCTTCCACGGGTCCATGGCCGCAAGGGAGGAGTAGGGGAAGCGCGGAAGATAGTCACTAAGGCTTAGCTGGTCTGTAAGACTTTGTTGTTGCGACCCGTAGGAGAGGACAGAAACCCCAGTCGCTCCTCGGCCGTAGTGCGTCCCTACAATCTTCCGCCTTGTTCGCAGAAGAGCCTCCATGTCCCAGGGATCGATCCGCATCCGCGGCGCCAGACAGCACAACCTCAAGAACCTCGACCTCGACCTCCGCACCGGCGAACTGACCGTCGTCACCGGTCCCAGCGGCTCCGGCAAGTCCAGCCTCGTGTTCGACACCCTCTATGCCGAGGGGCAGCGCCGCTACGTCGAAACCTTCTCCGCCTATGCGCGACAGTTCCTGGAGCGCATGGACAAGCCCGCGGTGGACCGGGTGGAGGGCGTGCCGCCGGCGATCGCGATCGACCAGACCAACCCGGTGCGCTCCTCGCGCTCCACGGTCGGCACGATGACGGAGCTGAACGACCACCTGAAGCTGCTGTTCGCGCGCGCCGCGCAGCTGTTCGACCGCAAGACGGCGCTGCAGGTGCGGCACGACACGCCCGAGACGATCTACGAACAGCTGATGGCGCGCACGAAGGAAGGCGATCCGCGGCTGGTCGTCACCTTCCCGGTCGAACTCCCCGGCGGCACGACGCCGGAGGAAGTGGAGCAGTGGCTCGCCGCCAGCGGCTTCACGCGGGTGCAGGCGGAGCGCGAGGTGGCCACGCCCACGGGCCCGCGCAAGGTGCTCGACGTGGTGGCGGACCGCTTCCGCATCCAGGGCGTGGAGAAGGCGCGCGCGATCGAGGCGATCGAGGTGGCGCTGAAGCGGGGCGCGGGGCGGCTCGCGGTGTATGCTGCCCTCACCCCAACCCTCTCCCAGGGGGAGAGGGAGCAACAGCCGGAAGGACTCCCTCTCCCGCTTGCGGGAGAGGGTGGGGGTGAGGGTCTTCAGGTCTGGAAGTTCTCCACCGGCCTGCACTGCCCCGACTCCGACATCCGCTACACCGACCCGGTGCCGTCGATGTTCTCGTTCAACTCGCCGGTGGGCGCGTGCGAGACCTGCCGCGGCTTCGGCCGGGTGATCGGCGTCGACTACGGGCTGGTGATCCCGAACGACAAGCTCACGCTGCGCGCCGGCGCCGTCAAGACCTTCCAGACCCCGGCCTGGTCCGAGTGCCAGGACGACCTGATGCGGCACGCCGAGTCGGCCGGCATCCCGCGCGACACCCCCTGGTACAAGCTCACGCCGGAGCAGAAGCAGTGGGTGATCCAGGGCGCGCCCAACTACCGCGAGGGCAACTGGAACAAGCAGTGGTACGGCGTCAAGCGCTTCTTCGAGTACCTCGAGAGCAAGTCGTACAAGATGCACATCCGCGTGCTGCTGTCCAAGTACCGCAGCTACACGCCGTGCGAGGTGTGCGGCGGCGCGCGGCTGAAGACCGAGTCGCTGCTGTGGCGCCTGGGCAGCAAGGAGGACGCGGATGCGGTGCTGGAGCCCGCGCGCCGCTTCCTGCCCGTGGGCGTCGACTGGACGCGCGCGCAGCTCGAAGCCTTGCCCGGCCTCACGCTGCACGACCTGATGCTGATGCCGATCGACCGCCTGCGGCGCTTCTTCGACCGCGTCGAGCCCGAGGCCGAGGCGCATGCCGGCACCGGCGAACTGCAGGCACTCAAGCTGCTGTTCGAGGAGATCAACACCCGGCTGCGCTACCTGGTCGACGTCGGCATCGGCTACCTCACGCTGGACCGCCAGAGCCGCACGCTCTCGGGCGGCGAGGTGCAGCGCATCAACCTGACCACGGCGCTCGGCACCTCGCTGGTCAACACCCTGTTCGTGCTGGACGAGCCCAGCATCGGCCTGCATCCGCGCGACATGGGCCGCATCACGCAGGCGATGCAGCGGCTGCGCGACGCCGGCAACACGCTGGTGGTGGTGGAGCACGATCCGGCCGTGATGGTGGCGGCCGACCGCATCATCGACATGGGCCCGGGCCCGGGCGAGCGCGGCGGCCAGATCGTGTTCGACGGCACCGTGCCGGAACTGCGCAAGGCCGACACGCTCACCGGCGCCTATCTCGGCGCGCGCAAGCACGTGGGCATGGGGCTCAAGCGCGCCGTCACCGATGCCACGCCGCGGCTGGTGCTGGAAGGCGCGCGCGAGCACAACCTGCAGAACCTGGCGGTGGAGTTCCCGCTGCAGCGGCTGGTGGTGGTGACGGGCGTGTCGGGCTCGGGCAAGTCGAGCCTGGTGCAGGACATCCTGGCGCCGGCGCTGCTGCGCCACTTCGGCCGCGCGACCGAAACGCCCGGCCTGCACGACCGCGTGCTCGGTGCCGACCACCTCGGCGACGTGGTGTTCGTGGACCAGTCGCCGATCGGCAAGACGGCGCGCTCCAATCCCGTCAGCTACGTCGGCGCCTGGGATTCGCTGCGCGAGATCTTCGCCACCTCGCCGCTGGCGAAGCAGCGCGGCTACACGGCGGCGAAGTTCAGCTTCAACTCGGGCGACGGGCGCTGCCCCACCTGCGGCGGCTCGGGCTACGAGCACGTCGAGATGCAGTTCCTGTCCGACGTCTACCTGCGCTGCCCCGATTGCGATGGCCGGCGCTACCGGCCGGAGATCCTGGAGGTGACGATCGAGCGGCACGCGGCGGGCGAGCAGGAGCCGCGCGTGCTGAACGTGGCCGACGTGCTGGAGCTCACGGTGAGCGAGGCCGCCGCGCTGTTCGCGCGGGACCGCGACGTGATCCGGGCGCTGCAGCCGATCGTCGACGTCGGCCTCGAATACGTGAAGCTGGGGCAGCCGGTGCCGACGCTCTCGGGCGGCGAGTCGCAGCGGCTCAAGCTGGCCGGCTTCCTGGCCGAGGCCGCGCGCTCGTCGACGAACTCGCGCCAGGGCGTGGCGCGCAAGGGCACGCTGTTCCTGTTCGACGAGCCCACCACGGGCCTGCACTTCGACGACATCGCCAAGCTGATGCGCGCGCTGCGCAAGCTGCTGGAAGGCGGCAACTCGCTGATCGTGATCGAGCACAACCTCGACGTGATCCGCGCCGCGGACTGGCTGGTGGACCTGGGGCCGGAAGGCGGCGACCAGGGCGGCCTGCTGGTGGCCGAAGGCCCGCCGGAGGAAGTGAAGCTGCATCCGACGTCGCACACGGCGAAGGCGCTGCGCGAGTATGACGGGACCTTGGGAATGGTCTCCGAGCCCCTGCCTTCCTCCCTCTCCCGCTTGCGGGAGAGGGCTGGGGTGAGGGTGGACGGCGCAAGCCCTCACCCCGACCCTCTCCCGCAAGCGGGAGAGGGAGTGAACGGCCAGCGTGGCAACCGCGCTGGGTTCGCAGGCTCGGCGATCCAGATCGTCAACGCCAAAGAGCACAACCTCAAGAACCTTTCCGTCGACATCCCGCACAACAAGTTCAGCGTGATCACCGGCGTGTCGGGATCGGGCAAGTCCACGCTAGCCTTCGACATCCTGTTCAACGAGGGCCAGCGGCGCTACCTCGAATCGCTCAACGCGTACGCGCGCTCCATCGTGCAGCCGGCGGGCCGGCCCGAGGTGGATGCGGTGTACGGCATCCCGCCGACGGTGGCGATCGAGCAGCGCCTCTCGCGCGGCGGCCGCAAGTCCACGGTCGGCACGACCACCGAGGTGTGGCACTTCCTGCGCCTGCTGTACGTGAAGCTGGGCGTGCAGCACTGCGTGCACGACGGCGCCGAGGTCCGCCCGCAGACCCCGGACAGCATCGTGGCCCAGATCATGAAGCGCTACCGCGGCCAGCACGTGGGCCTGCTGGCACCGCTGGTGGTGAACCGCAAGGGCGTCTACACGGAACTCGCCGACTGGGCCCGGCCGCGCGGCTACACGCACCTGCGCGTGGACGGCAACTTCCTGCCCACCACCGGCTTCCCGCGCATCGACCGCTTCAAGGAGCACACCATCGAACTGCCGGTGTGCGACTTCGACGTGACGCCCGCCAACGAAGGCCTGCTGCGCGAGAAGCTCACCCTGGCACTGGAGCACGGCAAGGGCGTGGTCCACCTGCTGGCCCCGCTGGACGGCCTGCGCACCGCCTTCAGCCAGGGCCAGGCGAAGCACGAGGGCATCGGCAGCGTGGAAGTGTTCTCCACGTTGCGCGCCTGCCCGGTCTGCAACACCAGCTACCCGGAGCTGGACCCGCGCCTGTTCTCCTACAACAGCAAGCACGGCTGGTGCCCCGACTGCGTCGGCACCGGCGTGCGGCTCACGCGCGAGCAGCGCAAGGCCTTCGACGACACGCTGCTCACCGCCGAAGGCGACAAGGGCCGCGAACAGACCTTTGCCGAAACCGAGGTGGAGGACGTCTCCGACGAAGCCTGCCCCACCTGCCAGGGCACGCGCCTCAACGCGCAGGCGCGCGCCGTGCGCTTCGACCGGACCGCGATCTCCGACATCGCGGCGCTCTCGGTGCGCGAGGTGCGCCAGTGGATCGAGGGCCTGCAGCAGCGCGGCGCGCTGAGCGTGCGCGAGCAGGGCATCGCGCGCGACCTGATCCCGGAGATCCGCTCGCGGCTGGAATTCCTGGAGGAAGTCGGCCTCGGCTATCTCACGCTGGACCGCGGCGCGCCCACGCTCTCGGGCGGCGAGGCGCAGCGCATCCGGCTGGCGGCGCAGCTCGGCTCCAACCTGCAGGGCGTGTGCTACGTGCTGGACGAGCCCACCATCGGCCTGCATGCGCGCGACAACCAGATCCTGCTCGACGCCCTGCACAAGCTGGGCGACAAGGGCAACACCCTGGTGGTGGTGGAGCACGACGAGGACACGATCCGCCGTGCCGACCACATCATCGACATCGGCCCCAGCGCCGGCAAGCGCGGCGGCCGCGTGATCGCGCAGGGCACGGCGGAGGAAGTGACGCAGTCGCCCGACTCGCTCACCGGCCGCTACCTGCTGCACGCGATGAAGCACCCGCTGAAGCCGCGCCGCCTGGTGAACGGGGAGGACACGTCCGGCGCGATCCCCGTCGCCGAAACGCCCGCTGCCAGGATCAAGGGCAAAAAGCCCCGCTCCCTGCTCGCGCAAATGGCCTCCGTACTCCCTCCCCCCCTGGGGGAGGGCGGGGGTGGAGGCGCTCCCGGCGCAACGCAATATCTCAAGCTGCGCGGCGCCGACCTCCACAACCTCGCCGACGTCGATGTGGACGTGCCCCTCAAGCGCCTGGTGGTCGTCACCGGCGTCTCCGGCTCCGGCAAGTCCACGCTCGCGCGCGACGTGCTGCTGCACAACGTGCAGACGGCGGTGCAGCAGCGCTCCACCAAGGCGGGCCGCGACGCCGACCACGCCGGCAAGCGCCCGAAGTGGGTCGGCTGCCAGTCGCTCGACGGCTACCAGGCCATCGACCGCGTGCTGGAAGTGGACCAGACGCCGATCGGCAAGACGCCGCGCTCCTGCCCCGCCACCTACATCGGCTTCTGGGACACGATCCGCAGGCTGTTCGCCGACACGCTGGAGGCGCGCGCCCGCGGCTACGGGCCCGGCCGCTTCTCCTTCAACACCGGCGAGGGCCGCTGCCCGCTGTGCGAAGGCCAGGGCGTGCGCACCATCGCCATGAGCTTCCTGCCGGACGTGAAGGTGCCTTGCGAGGCCTGCCACGGCGCCCGCTTCAACCCGGAGACGCTGGCCGTCAGCTGGCGCGGCAAGAACATCGGCGACGTGCTGCGGATGGAGGTGGACGAGGCGGTGGAGTTCTTCGCTTCCATGCCCAATATCAGCCATCCGCTGCAGCTGCTGCGCGACGTGGGACTCGGCTACCTCACGCTGGGCCAGCCTTCGCCGACGCTCTCCGGCGGCGAGGCGCAGCGCATCAAGCTGGTGACGGAGCTCTCCAAGGTGCGCGACGACGTGACGCGGCGCGGCCAGAAGGCGCCGCACACGCTCTACGTGCTGGACGAACCGACGGTGGGCCTGCACATGGCCGACGTGGAGAAGCTCATTCGCGTGCTGCACCGGCTGGTGGACGGCGGCCACAGCGTGGTCGTGATCGAGCACGACCTCGACGTGATCGCCGAAGCCGACTGGATCATCGACCTCGGCCCCGACGGCGGCTCCGCCGGCGGCAAGGTCGTGGCCGCGGCGCCGCCGGAGGAAGTGGTGGCGCAGGGCACGCACACGGGCAAGGTGCTGGCGCCGGTGCTGGCGCGCACCTGAAACTGCGCGCGCAAACCAGAAGGCCCGCCAGGGGCGGGCCTTCAGCCTTGGAGAACGCTCCGGATCAGAAGCGGTAGCCGAAGTTGACGGTCCAGCCCTGGACCTTGGTGCTGCCATCCTTGTTGTAGCGCATCCAGTCCAGGCCGACGCTCATGCGCGGGTTGAAGCGGTAATTGGCGCCCACGCCGAAGGCGAGGCTGGAATCGCTGTCGGAGCCGCTGGCGCTGGCGCCGGGAACGCTGGCGGTGGCACGCAGCTTCGTGCGGGCCCAGCCCAGGCGGCCGAACGCTTCGATGTTGCCGAAGTCCATCTTCGGCTTCACGAACAGGCCGAAGGCGTTGCGGACCTTGACGTCCAGGTCCACCGGACCGAGGAACGGATCGTTCACGGTCTCGCCGTCCTCGGTCGTGCCGAACATCAGCATGCCTTCCACCGCCACGTTCGGGTGGAACTCGTAGCCGACGATGCCGCGAATGGCTTGCGGGTTGGCCTTGAAGCCCTCGTCCTTCACTTCGAGGAAGGAGTAGCCGATCTCGCCGTAGAGCGGCGCGCGCGTTTGCGCCTGGGCGGCGCCGACCATGACCAGAGCGGCAGCGGCCGCGATGGCGATACGTTTCATTTGCAAAAGGTCCCTTGGATGACGATTTTTGTGGTGCCCGGGTTTTCCCGAGCTCATCCAGTGTCGAGGGTGCGTGCGCGCAGCGTCAACGAACGAAACGTAAAGCCGTCGCCTCGGCGCGACGCCGCGAGCGCATCGTCTGCGCACGGTCAAAGGAATTCACTGGCGTTGCGCGCACGGCTCGTGCGAGCATGGCTCACCTGTTGTACCCAGCGAGGTGCGCGATGAATTTCCGGGTCCGCTCCTTCCTGCCGCCGCTGCTCGCCGCCGGCCTGTTGTCCGCCTGCGGTGGCGGCGTGAGTTTCAGCTTCGTCGACGACGACGGCGACGATTTCTTCGACCTGCCGTTCCGCAGCGGCCGGCCCGCGTTTGCCACCGTCTCCGCCGCCAGCGACGCGCGCCTGGACGGACGCTATGCCAGCGACGACGCGCGGCTGACGCACGTGTTCCGCTTCCGCGCCCGCGGCAGCACGCCGGAGACCTGCCGCTTCCAGTTCGAGGGCTTGCGCCAGCCCGCCACCGATGCCTTCATGAGCGGCGAAATCCAGTACCTGCCCGGCACCGACAACCTGTTCGCCAGCTTCTTCGTGGTCGAAGGGCGCGAGTTCCGCGTCGACGGCAACAATGGCGTGCGGCTGGACCGCGCCAGCAATTCGATCGTCTACCAGGGCGCGGTGCTCGCGTCGACGCAGGGCACGGGGCAGACGATCACCCTGGACGGCAGCATCCCGATGCGCAACGAAGACAAGCCCTCGGGCTGCTGACTGTCGCGCACGTTACTGCCTGGCGCGTCGGCGGCGGTGCGCCAGGAGTTCCAATACGGGCTGGGGTTCCTTTTCAATCCTCCCTGCGACCTTCAGGAGACAACACCATGCGTCGTCGCCACCTCGTGCAGCTCGCGGCCTGCAGCCTTGCCGCCGCCACCCTGGGCGCCCAGGCTCAGGCCAACTTCCCCGTCCGGCCGATCAAGCTGACCATCGCCTTCCCCGCCGGCGGCCCGACCGACATCACCATGCGCCAGCTCGCCGAGAACGCGGGCAAGGTGCTGGGCCAGCCGGTGATCGTGGAGAACAAGCCCGGCGCCGGCGGCACGCTGCCCGCGCAGCTGCTGCAAAGCTCGCCCGCCGACGGCTACTCCCTGGGGCAGATTCCGCTGGGCGTGTTCCGCCTGCCCTACACCACCAAGATCACGTGGGACCCGGTCAAGGACATCAGCTACGTCATCAACGTGACCGGCTATGCCTTCGGCATCGTGGTGCCGGCCGACAGCCCGATCAAGAACTGGAACGACTTCGTCGCGTACGCCAAGGCGAACCCGGGCAAGCTGAGCTACGGCTCCACCGGCACGCTGACCAGTCCGCACCTCACCACCGAGCTGATCGCGCAGAAGCTCGGGATCCAGCTCAATCACGTGCCCTACAAGGGCAGCTCCGAGCTGGCGCAGGCCATCACGGGCGGCCACATCATGGCCGCGGCCGATTCCACCGGCTTCGCGCCGCTGGTGCAGGCCGGCAAGCTGCGCGTGCTGAACACCTGGGGCGAGAAGCGCCTCGACAAGTTCCCCGACGCGCCCACGCTGAAGGAGCTGGGCCTGGACATCGTGCAGAACTCGCCCTTCGGCATCGGCGCGCCGCGCGGCACGCCGCCCGAGGTGGTGAAGAAGCTGCACGACGCCTTCAAGAAGGCGATGGAGGATCCCAGCTACGTGCAGGCGCTGGCGCGCTACGACATGCTGCCGATCTACATGGATTCGGCGCAGTACACGCGCTTCGCGCAGGAGACCTTCGCGCGCGAGAAGCAGCTGATCGAGAAGCTCGGCCTCGGCCGCGGCCAGTAAGCCGGCCCTGCGTCGGCTCCGTCCGACGCAGCTTGTCGGCGGCGCGCCGCGCCGCCACTGCCGGGTCTTGGCACCATGGCCGGGAGGCGATACCTTGCCTCCTGCCATGGCCACGACCCGACACCGCCCCCTGATCTGGCTGCCCGCCTGCCACCGCCACCTGGACCTGAACGATCCCGGCGGCTACAGCGTGCTGGCCGACCGCTACGCGCTGGCGGTGACGGCGCTCGGCCTGCAGCCAGTGCTGTTCCCGATGGCGGAAGTGGAGGACGTGCCCTGCCTGCTGCCGGTGGTGGACGGCGTGCTGCTGACCGGCTCGCCCTCCAACGTGGAAGCCAGCCATTTCGGCGCCACCGCGCTCGCCACCGACCTGCTGGACCCGCGCCGCGACAAGCTCACCATGCGCCTCGTGCGCGCCTCGCTGGAGCGCGGCGTGCCGCTGTTCGGCGTCTGCCGCGGTCTGCAGGAGATGAACGTGGCGCTGGGCGGCAGCCTCTACCAGGCGCTGCACGACCAGCCCGGCATGATGGACCACCGCGAGCCGGAGGGCGAGCCGCTGGAGGTGCAGTTCGCGCCCCGGCACGACGTGCTGCTGGCGGCCGGCAGCGCGTTCGCCGAATGGGCCGGCGGCACCCGCGCCCAGGTGAACTCGCTGCACGGGCAGGGCATCAAGCGCCTGGGCGAGGGCTTGGTGGCCGAGGCCCATGCGCCGGACGGCCTGGTCGAGGGCGTGCGCGTCGAAGGCGCGCCGTCCTTCGCCTACGGCGTGCAGTGGCACCCCGAGTGGCACCACGACCGGCACCCCTTCTACGAGCGCACGCTGCGCGCCTTCGCCGCGGCGTGCCGCGAGCACCTGCAGCAGCGGGAGGGAGCCTGATGGCGCAGCTGGGCGCGCCGGTGGTGTGGGTCGTCGCCAGCCACCGGCTCCTCACCGGGCCTTCGGGGCACCAGCAGCTCTACACCCTGGTCGACGAGGCGGGCCAGCGCACGCTGCTGAACCTGGGCCTGCAGCCGCTGTGCTATCCGCGCCTGCCGCTGGAGCGCCTCGAGGGTGCGCTGGCGACGGTGGACGGCATCCTGCTGGGCGGCTCCGACACCAACGTCGATCCGCGCAGGTTCGGCGAGCGCCCGCTGCGGGGTGAGTTCGAGATCGACACCGAGCGCGATGCCCTGGCGCATGCGCTGATCCGGCTGGCCATTGCGCGCCGTGTGCCGGTGATCGGCTTCTGCCACGGCTCGCAGGACATCAACGTGGCCCTGGGCGGCAGCCTGCACCAGTGGCTGCGCGACCTGCCCGGCGCGCTGCAGCACTGGGAGGAGCCGGACGAGACGATCGACGAGCAGTACGTGGAGCGCCACTTCGTCACCTGCCGCCCCGGCGGCGCGCTGGAGCGCATGACGCGCATGGGCCGCTTCCCGGTGAGTTCGCTGCACTCGCAAGGGGTGAAGGTGCTGGGCGAAGGGTTGGTGGCCGAGGCCCATGCCGACGACGGCCTGGTCGAGGCCTTCCGCTGGCACGACCCGCGCGTGTTCGCCTGGGGCTTCCAGTTCCACCCGGAGTGGGGCTGGCGCTGGCATCCGGCGTATGGGCGGATCATGGAGGCGTATGCGGGTGCGTGCCGCGAGCGCCATGCGCGCCGCGTGGGCGCTGCGCACGCTCCGTTGCAACCCATCGTGGCCTGAAGGCTGTTCCTCCCCCAGAGGGCGAGGAAGCAAGTCAGGCTTCCAGGATCGCCCGCGCCACCTCGGCGAAGCCGGCGCCGCGCTCGCCTTGCGTCACGTAGGCCGGCTTGAAGGCGAGTTCCGCTTCGAAGCGGCGGATGTTCGCCACGCCCACGCTGTGCGGGAAGTGCTCGAACATCAGCACGTCGTTGGTCGAATCGCCGACGTACACCCAGCGCTGCAACTCCGCATCGAGCTCGCGCCCCAGCAGCTCGCGCACCGCCCAGCGTGCGCCGGAGAGCTTGTGGTGGCCGCCATACCAGCCGTTGACGTGGATCGAGCTGACGGTCGCATTCATGCCTTCGGCGCGCATGATCGCCACCACTTGGGCGATGCGCTCCGGCGGCAAATGCGTGAACTCGCTGTGGTCGATGGCGATGTCCGTCTCGCGCCCGCCGCTGTCACGTGACAGCATGGCGCCCGGCACCTCGCGCACGATGCGCTGCGCCACCTGCTGCATGCGTTCGAAGTTGGCACGCCGCACGGCCTCCTCCTGCACGTACAGCTTGTGCAGGCCGCCGCGCCCGTCGCGCGTGAGCGCCACCGAGCCGTTCTCGGCCACGATGGCCGCCAGCGGCCAGGCCAGCGCGAAGGGCTCGCTCCAGCCGACCGGCCGCCCCGTGATCGCGATCACGTGCACGCCGCGCGCGGCGAGCGCGTGCAGGGCTTCGAGCGCATCGGGCGTGATCGCGCCCTCGGTGGTGAGCGTGTCGTCGATGTCGGTCAGCAGCCCGACCAGCCCGCGGCGCGCGGCCGCGGGCCACGCGCCCAGGGGCTGCATGGACGGCCGCGCCGTCAACGCTGCTGCGACGGCAGCAACAGGCGGCCGGCCCAGGAAGGCCGCGTCGGCTGCGCGGCGGGGTTGAGGCGAGGGCGGGCGCCCTGCTGCACCGTGATGCCGGTGGCGGTGCCGGCGGGGCAGGCGCCCGTGTCCATGAAGGTCAGTGCGCCGGAGAGCAGCGGGTCGGCCGGGTCGTCGGCGGCGACGTTGGGGTTGTCCTGCACCTGGCAGGTGGGCTGGATGCCGGTGGTGTAGTCGCCGAAGCCCTTGGCGTTCGTGCCCTTGAACTCGATCGGGAAGAAGGCCAGCCCGCAGTTGTTCTTCTGCCGGAAGCCGTAGGGCTTGCCGCAGGTGGTGTCGCCGATGCGGATCACCTGCACGTCGATGCCGCGCAGGCTGTTGATGATGGACTCGCTCGCGGAGCAGGTGCGGCCGGAGGTGAGGATGAACACGCGCGGCAGGTCCAGCTGCGGCAGCAGCGTGCCGACGCGATTCTGGTTGACGCCTTGCTCGGTGACGTCCGCCACCTGCACCCGGCTGGAGAAGCGGAAGGTGCTGTCGGCCGTCTCCTGCGGGCGCTTGTCGTTGAACTGCAGCCGCTCGAACACCTTGCCCTCCGCGGAGGGGCCCGTGATCATCGACGCGGCGGTGTCGGCGATGTAGAGGAAGCCGCCGGAGTTGAAGCGCAGGTCCAGCACCAGGTCCTGCACGCCGGCCGCCTTGATCTGGCGGAAGGCGGCGATCAGGTCGTCCTGCGCGCCGAGGTCGTGGTCGTTGAACTGGATGTAGCCGGCGCGGCGGCCGCCGGGGCTGGTGACCACCTTGGTCACCGGGACGAAAGTCGTGTGGTCGGCGAGCAGGCCGGGGTCGAGCGAGAGCAGCGCCGCCGAAGCCGGCGCCGGCTGGCGCACCAGGCCTTCGGGCAGCACGGCGCTGAAGCGGTCCTTGGGCACGCCGTTGGCGTCCGGCGTGCGCACCAGCAGCGCCTCGAAGTAGTCCGGGATGTTGTTGAAGCGGGCCGGATCGACGTCGACGATCTCGTCGTACCAGAAGTACACCTCGTCGAGGTAGGAGCGCGTGAACTTCTTCTGCGTCTCCAGGTCGCAGATGCCCTCGTACTGGAAGGAGGAGCCGAGCGTGGTGGTCGGCCGGATCGGGCCGTTGGTGGCCGGCGTGCCGCCGTCGTCGTCGTCGCCGCCGCCCCCGCAGGCGGCCAGCAGCAGCAGCGCGGAGGCCGACAGGATGCGCAACGCACGGGACAGGTGCAGCTTGTTCATGGTGGATTCGGCTGGCGATCGGAGGTCGATTATTGCCATGCCGCGGCGACGCCGTGTGTTGCGCGCTCAGTCCGCCTTCTGTAAAGCCAAGCCCGCATGCTCGCGCAGCAGGTGGAAGTGGATCTTCGGGAAGCGCTCCTGCGCCAGGCGCACGTCGTAGGGCGAGGTGCAGAGGAAGGCGAGCGCGTCGGCCGCGTCCAGCGCCAGCCGCTGCGGGTAAGCATCGGTAAAGGCCTTGAGCTCGGCCGGCGTGTCGGCGGTGATCCAGCGTGCGCCGGTGTAGGGGCAGCTTTCCAGCCGCACGTCGCAGTCGTATTCGGTGCCCAGCCGGTGCTGCACCACCTCGAACTGCAGCTGGCCGACCGCGCCGAGCAGCATCGGCCCGCCGATCTGCGGCCGGAAGACCTGGATCGCGCCTTCCTCGCCCAGCTGTGCCAGGCCCTGCTGCAGCTGCTTGGTGCGCAGCGGATTCTTCAGCACCACCACCTGGAACAGTTCGGGCGCGAAGAAGGGCAGGCCGGTGTACTGCAGGTTCACCGTGCCGTCGGTGATGGTGTCGCCCAGCTGCACGCCGCCGTGGGTGGTGAAGCCGATGATGTCGCCGGCATAGGCCTCGTCCACGGCCTCGCGCCGCTGCGACAGGAAGGTCACCACCGAGGTCGGACGCAGCTCCTTGCCGGTGCGCTGCACCTTGAGCTTCATGCCCGGCGTGTACTTGCCCGAAGCCATGCGCACGAAGGCGATGCGGTCGCGGTGCGAGGGATCCATGTTGGCCTGCACCTTGAACACCACGCCGGAGAA
>NZ_DASSVG010000507.1:0-7581 GCF_035706265.1 Ramlibacter sp.
TACCCCCTGATCACGCCCGAACGCTGGATGAAGGATTTCGAGGACGCCGGCTTCAAGCCGGAGGTGATGCCCGGCATCCTGAAGGGCAACGCCGTGCGGCTGCTGGGGCTGGCGTGAGCGGGTTCTTTCGCGGCATCGCGGACATCGAGGCGCTGGAGCGCACGCCTTACGAGGAGGCGATCCCGGCGCGCACTACCTACGGCCTGATCGCGCGGGCGGCGCAGCGCCATCCCGAACGCACCGCCTTCACGTACCTGCCGGACGGCGACCCCGCCACTCCGCCGCAACGCATCACCTATGCGGAGCTGCTGGGGCAGGTCCACCGCGCGGCCAACCTGTTCCGCCGGCTCGGTGTCGGCCCGGAGGACGCGGTGGCGATCCTCGCGCCCAACATCCCGGCCACGCACTACGCGCTGTGGGGCGCGCAGCTCGCCGGCCGTGCCTGCCCGATCAACTTCATGCTGCAGCCGGAGCACGTCGCGGCGTTGCTCGATGCGAGCGGCGCCAGGGTGGTGGTGGCCCTCGGCCCGGATCCGCAGCTCGATGTCTGGTCCGCCGTGCAGAAGGTGCCGGGGCTGGAGCGCCGCACCGTGCTGCGCATCGGCGACAGCTTCGAAGCGGCGCTGGCGCAGGAAACCGACACGCTGGCCTTCGACCCGCAGCTCGCGCCGGAACGGATCGCGGCGCTGTTCCACACCGGCGGCACCACCGGCGCTCCCAAGCTCGTGCAGCACACCCACGGCAACGAGGCCCACACCTCCTGGTTCGCGCACCGCTTCTACGGCTTCGACGAGCACACGGTGGAGATCAACGGCTTCCCGCTGTTCCATGTGGCGGGCGCCTTCGTCTACGGCCTTGCACTGCTGGCCATCGGCGCCACCCAGGTGCTGCCCACCGTCACCGGCATGCGCAACGCGGCCTTCCTGCGCAACTACTGGAAGTTCTGCGAGCGCGAAGGCGTGACGGCGCTGGCCTGCGTGCCCACCATCCTGGCCAGCCTGTG
Organism: Ramlibacter sp.; assembly: GCF_035706265.1. Taxonomy (GTDB): domain Bacteria; phylum Pseudomonadota; class Gammaproteobacteria; order Burkholderiales; family Burkholderiaceae_C; genus Ramlibacter. The sequence goes on from NZ_DASSVG010000507.1 coordinate 1,004, forward strand.
CAACCTGCCGGTGGACGCCGACATCGCGCGCGTGCAGGTGGCGTACACGGGCGGCTCGCCGCTGCCCACCGAGCTGGCGCTGCGCTTCGAGAACACGCTGGGCATCGCGGTGCGCAACATCCTGGGCATGACGGAATGTGCGGGCCTGGTGTCGATCGAGCCCTTCCACGCGCCGCGCGTGCCGGGCTCCGCGGGGCTGCGCCTGCCGTACACCGAGGTGCGCGTGGTCCCCTGGCGCGACAGCCTGCGCCCGGAGCAGCAGTGCGGCGCGGGCGAGACCGGCATCGTGGTGCTGCGCGGCCCGCACGTGAGTCCCGGCTACACCGACGCGGCGCGCAACGCCGGCATGTTCGAGCAGGGCTGGCTGGTCTCCGGCGACCTGGGCCACCTCGATGCGCAGGGCTACGTGCACGTCACCGGGCGGGCCAAGGACGTGATCATCCGCGGCTCGCACAACATCGACCCGGGGCTGGTGGAGGACGCCTTCCTGGCCCATCCGGCGGTGGCGATGTGCGCCGTGGTCGGCGAGCCGGACGCCCACGCCGGCGAGGTGCCGGCGGCCTTCGTCACGCTGAAGCCCGGCGCGCAACTGGCGCCGGAGGCGCTGCTGGGCGAGGTGGCGCCGCAGGTCTACGAGCGGCCGGCCGTGCCGCGGCGGGTGGTGGTGCTGGAGGCGCTGCCCACCACGGCGGTCGGCAAGGTCTACAAGCCGGCGTTGCGGGCGCAGGCGATCGGCATCAAGCTGCGCGAGGTGATCGCGGCCGCCGCACCGGGCGTGGCGGTGGAGCTCGCGGTAAGTGAGAAAGCCGGCGGCTTCAGCGCCGAGGCGACACTGCGCGGCGCGGCCGAGCCGCAGCAGCTGGAGCCACGCCTGCGCGAGGCGCTCGGCGCGATCGCGGTGGAGACGCGCTTCCGCTTCCTGGCCTGAATCACCAGCCGCCGCAGCGCAGCCAGGCGTCGACGTCCTGCAGCCGGTCCGCGCCCCAGAACGGCTCGCCGTCGACCACGATGGTGGGCGAGCCGAAGATGCCGGCTTCCAGCGACGCCGCGACCGCCTCGCGCAGCAGCTGCGCCGCCTCCTCGCTGGCCGCGGCGGCCGCGAGTTCGGCCGGCGCCAGTCCGGCGGGCAGGGCGACGGTCGCCAGCGCCTGCGGCGTGGACAGGTCCCGCCCTTCGCCCCAGAAGGCGTGGTACAGCGCGTGGGCCAGCGCGCCGGCCAGCTCGGGGCGCTGCTTCTTCACCCACCAGAAGGCGCGTGCAGCCGGCAGCGGATTGCCCACCGGCGCGGCCAGGTCGCGCCCCAGCGCGATCCCATCCCGCCGCGCATGGCGCAGCACGTCGCGGCGGATGTAGTCGCCCTTCAAGGGTGTGTCCAGCAGGGGCTTCAAGCCCATCACCTTCATGACGCTCACGCCCAGCAGCATGGGCCGCCAGTCCACGGCCCGGCCGTGCGACGCCGCAAGCTCCTCGATGCGCAGGCTGGCGAAGTAACCATAGGGCGAGATGAAGTCGAAGTAGAACAGCAGCGGCGCGGCCATGCGGCGTAGCTTAGCCGCGCGCGCGTCCGCCCCCTCCGACGCCCGGATGCGGCACCGGCCCACGCCGCAGAGCTGCAACTCGCCGGAAACCGCCCGTTCTAACAGGCGAGAACAGCCAAGCGGGGGGAGGGGGACCTATTCGGATGGTGGATTACCTGATCGGCATCGACGGCGGTGGCAGCGGCACGAGGGCGGCAGTCCAGCGCGTCCATGGCGAGACGGTAGGCACCGGGACCGCAGGGCCCTCCGCGCTGGGCCAGGGCGTCGAGCAGGCCTGGGACAACATCCAGGCCGCGGTGCGCCAGGCCTTCGAGGGCGCGCAGCTGCCCATTCCCACCTGGAAGCGCTGCGCGCTGGCGGCCGGCCTGTCCGGCGTCAGCCATGCGCCGTGGCGCGAGGCCTTCCTCGCCGCCGACCCGGGCCTGGCCCGGCTGGAGGTGGAAACCGATTCCTTCACCATGCTCATGGGCGCGCACGGCGGGCAGCCGGGCGTGATCGTGATTGCCGGCACCGGCAGCATCGCCGAAGCCCTCCGCGCCGACGGCAGCCGCGCTACAGTCGGCGGATGGGGGTTTCGCGTGGATGACGAAGGCAGCGGCGGCTGGCTCGGCCTGCAGGCGGTGCGCCACGGGCTGGCCGCGTTCGACGGCCGCGCCAACGCCAGCCCGCTCGCGCGCCGTGTCTGGATGCACTGCGGCGACGAGCGCGAGAGCTTGCAGGCTTGGTGCCAGCGCTCCGGCCAGTTCGAGTTCGCGCAGCTCGCGCGGGCCGTGTTCGAGTGCGAGGCCACCGATCCGGTGGCGGCGCGCCTGCTGCAGCAAGCCACCGGCGCCCTGGAAGACCTGGCCCTGGCGATCGACGCCCGCGGCCGGCTGCCGCTGGCGGTGGCGGGCAGCATCGGCGAGCGGCTGGCGCCGCGCATGCGGCCGGCGCTGCGCAGCCGCCTGGTGCCTGCGAAGGCCGGCGCGGCCGAAGGCGCGCTGATGCTGGCGCGCCGGCTGCTGGTCCACACGGAAGAGGCGCTGTGACGCGCAGCGTGACGGGCCGCATCCTGACGCCCGAGGGGGCCGTGGATGGCGCCCTCCACGTGGGCGCCGACGGCCGCATCACCGCGATCGAAGGCGCCCCCGTTCCGCAGGACGAGGTCCGCGCCGGCGGCGGCCCGTTCATCCTGCCCGGCTTCATCGACCTGCACGTGCACGGCGGGGCCGGGCGCGACATCATGGAAGGCGGCGACGCGGCCCTGCAGGTGGCGCGCCAGCATGCGCAGCACGGCACGACGGCGCTGCTGGCCACCACGATGACGGCGCCGCTGGAGGACCTGCGCGTCGCACTGGAGCCGGTCGGCGCCCTGTGCCGCGAGCGCGCCGAAGGCGCGGCCCGCATCATCGGCATGCACCTGGAAGGTCCTTACATCAACAAGGGCAAGCTCGGCGCCCAGCCCGATTTCGCCCGGCCGGTGGCCCTGGACGAACTGCGCGCGCTCGATGCACTGGCGCCGATCCGCCTGCTCACGCTGGCCCCGGAAGTCCCCGGCAACATGGAGGCCATCGCCGCGCTGGTGGCGGCGGGCTTTCGCGTCCAGGTCGGCCACACGCTGGGCACCTACGAGGACGGCGTGCAGGCGCTGGAGCGCGGCGCGCGCGGCTTCACCCATTTGTTCAACGCCATGACGCCGCTGCACCACCGGATGCCCGGGATGGTGGGCGCGGCGCTCGCGCACGCGCAGTTCGCCGAGATCATTCCCGACCTGCTGCACGTGCACCCCGGTGCGATCCGCGCGGCGCTGCGCTGCATCCCCGGCCTCTACTGCGTGACCGATTCCACGGCCGCCACCGGCATGCCCGACGGCGAATACAAGCTGGGGCGCCAGCCGGTCACCAAGTGCCTGGGCGGCGTGCGGCTGGCGGACGGCACGCTGGCCGGCTCCACGCTCACCATGGACCGGGCGCTGCGCAACCTGGTCGACGTGATCGGGGTGCCGCTGGTCGATGCCGCCCGTCGGCTCGCCACCCACGCGGCCGATTTCCTCGGCCTCGCGGACCGCGGCCGGCTGGCACCGGGCGCCTGGGCGGACCTGGTGGTGCTCGATCGCGGCCTGCGGGTGCAGCAAGTCTTCGTCGAAGGAGGTGCCATCGATGTCCCGCATGCTGGATGAAGCGCGCGAAGCGCCGCAGGCCGTCGCGCGCCAGCTGGCCGCCGACGGCGAGCGCTGGCGCGCCTTCGGGGCCCGGTTGCGGCAGCAGCCGCCGGCCTCGCTGCTGACGATCGCCCGCGGCAGCTCGGACCACGCCGCGCACTACGCGGCCTACCTGGTGATGGCGCGGCTGGGGCGGCTGGTCACCTCCATGCCGATGTCGCTGATCACGCTGTACCAGTCCGAGATCCGCTGCGAGGGCCTGGCCTCGTTCGCCTTCTCGCAATCGGGCCAGAGCCCGGACCTGGTGAGCCCCACGCAGTATTTCAGGCAGTGCGGGGCCGTCACCTGCGCCTTCGTCAACGTGCCGGATTCGCCGCTCGGACGGGCGGCGGAGTGGCTGTTTCCGCTCCACGCGGGGCAGGAGACCAGCGTCGCGGCGACCAAGAGCTTCATCGCGCAGCTGGTCGCCGGCGCCCGCCTGGTGGCGGCGTGGCAGGACGATGCGGCGCTCGCCAAGGGCCTGCAGCAGCTGCCGCGGGCGATGGAGCAGGCCTGCGCCGCCGACTGGTCGCCGGCGCTGGAGGTGCTGCGCGACGCCGACCGCCTGTTCGTGATCGGCCGCGGGCTCGGGCTGCCGGTGGCGATGGAGGCGGCGCTGAAGTTCAAGGAGACCTGCGGCATCCAGGCCGAGGCCTTCTCCGGCGCCGAAGTGCAGCACGGGCCGATGCGCCTGATCGAGGAGGGTTATCCCTTGCTGGTGTTCGCGCCGCGCGGCCCGGCGCAGCCCGGGCTGCTCGAACTGGCGCAGGCCATGCGCGAACGTGGTGCACGCGTGCTGCTCGCCGCACCGGCGGGGACGCCCGATGCGAACCTGCCGCTGGTGGATAGTGAGTTGCCGGAGCTCGATCCCGTCTGCGCGATCCAGAGCTTCTATCCCATGGTGGAAGCGCTCGCGCGTGCGCGCGGCAACGACCCGGACCGCCCGCCGCACCTGAAGAAGGTCACGCGGACAAGCTGACACGCGGCTCGCGAGCGGTGTCAACCGCGGGCCCGCCGCTTGCATTGTGGAGCCATGAGCGCATGCGCATCGCAGGCTGTGGAAGCCCGTTTCACGAGCGGATGCAGACTGTGGTTTACATGCTGCTCATTGGTGTTTCCTAGCGATTCCGCCCCTTGTTTTTATCTACCGTTCACCTACAGTGAAGTCGGCGTTTGGCCTACAGGGTGGGATCATCGTGCGTCGAGGCTCTGGAGTACAGTGAATCCCACACCAAGCGATTGACGCTGCAGTCCGCAAACGAAGGAGGCTTCATGGACGTCGTCCGCAATTTCCTCACGCGCTACGAACAGAAGCGCGAGGAAGAATTGTCGATCGAGGAATACCTCGAACTCTGCAAGAAGGAGCCGCTGACGTACGCCACGGCTGCAGAGCGCATGCTTGCCGCGATCGGCGAACCGGAGATGGTGGATACGCGCCATGATCCGCGCCTGTCGCGCATCTTCGGTAACAAGGTGATCCGGGTCTACCCGGCCTTCAAGGACTTCTACGGCCTCGAAGAACCGATCGAGCAGGTGGTCTCGCACTTCCGCCATGCCGCGCAAGGCCTGGAAGAGAAGAAGCAGATCCTGTACCTGCTGGGCCCGGTGGGCGGCGGCAAGTCCTCGATCGCGGAGCGCCTGAAGCAGCTGATGGAGCACATCCCCTTCTACTGCCTGAAGGGCTCGCCGGTGAACGAGTCGCCGCTGGGTCTCTTCAGCAACGAGGAGGACGGTCCGCTGCTGGAGCAGCAGTTCGGCATCCCGCGCCGCTACACGCAGAAGATCATGTCGCCCTGGGCGGTGAAGCGCCTGGAGGAATTCGGCGGCGACATCCGCAAGTTCAAGGTCGGCAAGCGCTTCCCGTCGATCCTGAAGCAGATCGCGATCTCCAAGACCGAGCCGGGCGACGAGAACAACCAGGACATCAGCTCCCTGGTGGGCAAGGTCGACATCCGCAAGCTCGAGACCTTCGCGCAGGACGACCCGGATGCCTACAGCTACTCCGGCGGCCTGTGCCTGGCCAACCAGGGCCTGCTCGAATTCGTCGAGATGTTCAAGGCGCCGATCAAGGTGCTGCACCCGCTGCTGACGGCCACCCAGGAAGGCAACTTCAAGGGCACCGAGGGCTTCGGCGCGATCCCGTTCGACGGCATCGTGATGGCCCACTCGAACGAGAGCGAGTGGAAGGCGTTCAAGAACAACAAGAACAACGAGGCCTTCCTCGACCGGATCTACGTGGTGAAGGTGCCGTACTGCCTGCGCGTCACCGAGGAAATCAAGATCTACGAGAAGCTGATCCAGAACTCCTCGCTCGCCGACGCCGTGTGCGCGCCCGGCACGCTGAAGATGATGGCGCAGTTCTCGGTGCTCACCCGCCTGAAGGAGCCGGAGAACTCCAGCATCTTCTCCAAGATGCTGATCTACGACGGCGAGAACCTGAAGGACACGGACCCCAAGGCCAAGAGCTACCAGGAATACCGTGACTACGCCGGCGTCGACGAGGGCATGACGGGCATCTCGACGCGCTTCGCCTTCAAGATCATCTCGAAGGTGTTCAACTTCGGCTCGGAGGAAGTCGCCGCCAACCCGGTGCACCTGATGTACGTGCTGGAGCAGCAGATCGAGCGCGAGCAGTTCCCGGCCGAGACCGAGCAGAAGTACCTGTCCTACATCAAGGAGCACCTGGCCACCCGCTACGCGGAGTTCATCGGCAAGGAGATCCAGACCGCCTACCTCGAGTCGTACTCCGAGTACGGCCAGAACATCTTCGACCGCTACGTCACCTACGCCGACTTCTGGATCCAGGACCAGGAATACCGTGACACGGACACGGGCGAGATCTTCGACCGCGCGGCACTCAA
>NZ_DASSVG010000508.1:0-4819 GCF_035706265.1 Ramlibacter sp.
GGATCACGGCGGCGATTCCGCCGCACCTGATCACGCTGTTGCGCGAAAGCGGGCTGCCGGAAGGCTGGGTGATCGCGCTGCCGGCCGCCATCGGGGTGGTGCAGGTGCTGGGGCGGCTGCTGCTGTTCTTCTTCGAGCACCGCTTCGACCTGCACCTGGCCAACCGGCTGATCCCGCTGCTGATGCCGCTGGCGCTCGCGGCCCTCATCGCCGGCGCGACCTCGCCCGCGGGCGGGCTGCTGTTCGTGCTGCTCTATGGCATGGGCAACGGCATGCTCACCATCGTCAAGGGCACGGCGGTGGCGCAGTACGTCAACCGCGAGCACGTGGCCTCGCTCAATGGCGCGCTCGGCCTGCCGCAGGCGGTGGCGCGCGCGATCGCGCCGCTGGCCCTGGGCGTGCTGTGGAGCCCCCAGGTGGGCTACCGCTGGGGGCTGGCGATGCTGCTGGTGGCCGGGCTGGTGGCGGCGGCGGCGCTGGTGCTGGCGCAGCGGAAATCGCTGCTGCCGGCGTAGCGCGCCGGCTTCAGAGATTCGGCGCCAGCAGACGCTGCAGGTCCGCGACCGCGGCGCCGCGGCGCCGCGCCTGGTCCTGCAACTGGTCTTCGCCGATGCGGCCCACGCTGAAGTACTTCGCCTCCGGGTGCGCGAGGTAGAAGCCGCTCACGCTGGCCGCCGGCGCCATCGCCAGGCTGTCGGTGATCTCCATGCCGATCTCCTGCGGCTGAAGCAGCGCGAACAGGTCGCGCTTGACGCTGTGGTCGGGACAGGCGGGGTAGCCGGGCGCAGGCCGGATGCCGCGGTACTTCTCGGCGATCAGCGCCGCGTTGTCCAGCGTCTCGTCGCCGGCGTAGCCCCACAGGTCGCGCCGCACGCGCGCATGCAGCGCCTCGGCCAGCGCTTCGGCCAGCCGGTCCGCCAGCGCCTTGAGCGTGATGGCGGAGTAGTCGTCGTGGTCGTCGAGGAAGTACTTCACCTTCTTCTCGACCCCGATGCCCGCGGTGACGGCGAACGCGCCGACGTAGTCGTCGCGCACGCCCTTGGGTGCCACGAAGTCGGCCAGGCAACGGCTCGGGCGCATGACGCCATCGATCTCCTGCTTCTCGGTCTGCTGGCGCAGGCCGTACCACGTCAGCACCGGCCGGGTGCGGCTCTCGTCGGCGTAGAGCTGGATGTCGTCGTCGTCGACCGTGTTGGCGGGCCACAGGCCCATCACCGCGTTGGCGGTGAGCCAGCGGCCCTCGATCAGGCGCTTCAACATGCGCTGGCCGTCGGAATACACCCGCACGGCCTCGGCGCCCACCACTTCGTCCTTCAGGATCTCGGGGAAGCGGCCCGCCAGGTCCCAAGTCTGGAAGAACGGGCCCCAGTCGATGTAGCTCGCGAGCTCCGCCAGGTCGTAGTTCCTGAACACGCGCCGGCCGATGAACTTCGGCTTCGGCGGCTGGTAGTTGGCCCAGTCGATCGGCGTCTTGTTCGCACGGGCCTTCGCCAGCGGCCACAGGGGCACCTGCTTCTTGTTGGCGTGCAGCTGGCGCACCTTCTCGTAATCGGCGTTGACCTCGGCGATGTACTTCGCCGCCTGGTCCGACAGCAGCGACTGCGCCACGCCCACGCTGCGCGAGGCATCCGGCACGTAGACCACCGGGCCCTCGTAGTGCGGCGCGATCTTCACCGCCGTGTGCACGCGGCTGGTGGTCGCCCCTCCGATCAGCAGCGGAATCTTCTTGATGCGGAAGTGCTCGTCTTTCTGCATCTCGCTGGCGACGTACTGCATCTCCTCCAGCGAGGGCGTGATCAGGCCCGACAGGCCGACGATGTCCGCGCCCTCGACCTTGGCCCGGGCCAGGATCTCGTGGCACGGGACCATCACGCCCATGTTCACCACCTCGAAGTTGTTGCACTGGAGCACGACGGTCACGATGTTCTTGCCGATGTCGTGCACGTCGCCCTTCACGGTGGCAACGACGATCTTGCCCTTGGCCCGCACGTCCGCGCCGGCGGCTTCCTGCTGCTTCTTCTCTTCCTCGATGTAGGGGATCAGGTGCGCCACGGCCTGCTTCATCACGCGGGCCGACTTCACCACCTGCGGCAGGAACATCTTGCCGGCGCCGAACAGGTCGCCGACGATGTTCATGCCGTCCATCAGCGGCCCCTCGATCACGTGCAGCGGCCGGCCGCCCTGGGCCAGCACGTTCTGGTAGACCTGCTCCGTGTCTTCGACGATGTGGTCGGTGATGCCGTGCACCAGCGCGTGGGCCAGGCGCTGCTCCACCGGCAGCTGCCGCCACTCGTTCTTCTTGCCTTCGTCCTTCGCGGCGCCCTTGGCCTGTTCGGCGATTTCCACCAGGCGCTCGCCGGCGTCGGGCCGGCGATTGAGCACCACGTCCTCCACGCGCTCGCGCAGCAGGGGCTCCACCTCGTCGTACACGCCCACCATGCCGGCGTTGACGATGCCCATGTCCATGCCGGCCTTGATCGCGTGGTACAGGAAGACGGTGTGGATCGCCTCGCGCACCGGGTCGTTGCCGCGGAAGGAGAAGCTCACGTTGGAGACCCCGCCGCTCACCTTGGCGCCGGGCAGGTTCTGCTTGATCCACTTCGTGGCCTCGATGAAGTCCACGGCGTAGTTGTTGTGCTCCTCGATGCCGGTGGCGATGGCGAAGATGTTGGGATCGAAGATGATGTCCTCTGGCGCGAAGCCGACCTCGTCGACCAGGATGCGGTAGGCGCGCTGGCAGATCTCGATCTTGCGCCGGAAGCTGTCGGCCTGGCCCTGTTCGTCGAAGGCCATCACCACGGCCGCGGCGCCGTAGCGCTTCACCAGCGTGGCCTGGCGCCGGAATTCGGCCTCGCCTTCCTTCATCGAGATCGAGTTGACGATGCCCTTGCCCTGGATGCAGCGCAGGCCGGCCTCGATCACCTCCCACTTGGAGGAGTCGATCATGATCGGCACGCGGGCGATGTCGGGCTCGCTGGCGATCAGGTTGAGGAAGCGCACCATGGCGGCCTTGCTGTCCAGCATGGCTTCGTCCATGTTGACGTCGATGACCTGGGCGCCGTTCTCGACCTGCTGGCGCGCGACCGCCAGGGCCTGCTCGAACTGGCCCGCCAGGATCATGCGGGCGAATGCCTTCGAGCCGGTGACGTTGGTGCGTTCGCCGATGTTGACGAACAGGCTGCCGGGGCCGATGGAGACGGGCTCCAGGCCGGCGAGTTTCATGGGGGGGACTTCGGGTTGCTGCATTCACTCACCTCGTTGGCGGTCCGGGTGAGCGCGGTTGGAATCCATCTCAAGCCTGACGGCCGTGTCGACCGCTGCAGCGCTCCTTGAGCAGGGGAAGATTTTAGCAACGCTGGCGGTCTCGTATGGGCATCACAGCGGCAAGTCTGCCTTCTTCAGCGTCCGCAGCACGAAGGAGGACTTGCTGTGCCGGATCCCCTTGATCTTGTAGAGCTTCTCGCGCAGCAGCCGCTCGTAGTCGCGCGTGTCCTTCACCGCCACGCGCAGGAGGTAGTCGTATTCGCCCGAGACCAGGTAGGCCTCCACCACCTCGGGGATCGCCGCCAGCGTCTCGCCGAACTTCTCCAGCGTGTTGTCGGTGTGGCTGTCCAGGGTCACCTGCACCAGCACCGTGTCGTTCAGCCCCAGGCCCTGTGCGTTCAGCCGTACCGTGTAGCCCTCGATCACGCCGGCGGCCTCCATCTTGCGGATGCGCTCCCAGCAGGGCGAGGCGCTCAGGCCGACGGCCTGCCCGATCTGCTGCAGGCTGGCCCGCGCGTCCTGCTGCAGCACCCTGAGGATTTTCCGGTCGATCGCGTCCATGGCGCAGGATTGTCCGCCCGATTGCATGCCACCGAAAGCTTTTCTGCGCCGGGCCGGAATCGCCGCAGCTTCAGCAAGAATTTCTCCGCCCCCGTCGCCACAATGGAGCACAGGACGGCGGCTTACCGGCCGCCGGCCGCGAACGAGGCCCTCACGAGGGGCCGAGGTGGTGAGTGGGAAGGGGCCGCGCCTACGCGGCTTCCTTGTAGAAGGGCCCGCGGGTCGCGCGCGCCGGCAGCGGCGCCACGGCCTCGCGGATCGCCGCGATGTGGTCCGGCGTGGTGCCGCAGCAGCCGCCCACGATGTTGACCAGCCCTTCGGCGGCGAATTCGTGCAGCAGCCGCGACGTCACTTCCGGCGTCTCGTCGAAGCCGGTTTCGCTCATGGGATTGGGCAGGCCGGCGTTCGGATAGCAGCTGATGAAGGTCTCCGGCGCCACGCGGTTGAGCTCCTGGATGTAGGGCCGCATGAGCGCCGCGCCGAGCGCGCAGTTCAGGCCGATGGCCAGCGGCTGCGCGTGCCGCACGCTGTACCAGAAGGCCGTCACGGTCTGACCGCTGAGGATGCGGCCGGAGGCATCGGTGACCGTGCCGCTGACGATGATCGGCAGCCGCTGGCCGGTGGCCGCGAAATATTCGTCGATCGCGAACAGCGCCGCCTTGGCGTTGAGCGTGTCGAAGATGGTCTCGACCAGCAGCAGGTCCACCCCGCCTTCGACCAGGCCTTCCACCTGCTCGTAGTACGCGGCGCGCAGCTGCTCGAAATCGACGTTGCGCACGCCGGGGTCGTTCACGTCCGGGCTGAGGCTGGCCGTGCGCGGCGTGGGGCCGAGCGCGCCGGCCACGAAGCGCGGCTTGTCGGGCGTGGAGAACTTGTCCGCCGCCTCGCGCGCCAGCTTCGCCGCGGCCACGTTCATCTCCCGCGCCAGCTCGCCCAGGCCGTAATCCTCCTGCGCGATGCGGTTGGCGCCGAAGGTGTTGGTCTCGATCAGGTC
>NZ_DASSVG010000509.1:0-10673 GCF_035706265.1 Ramlibacter sp.
GGGAGCGGTCCGCCTCGCCGCGGACTCGGACCTCAGGTCACACGGTGAGGCCCGGTGCAGGCGCGCTGCCCGCGGAGAAGAAGCCGATCGCCACCAGCGTGAGGATGGTCAGGCCCGCGGTGATCAGCAGGAACCCGAGCAGCTTGGACAGCCGCAGCTTCAGCTTGGAGGGCGGTTGCACCAGGTGCTTCGCCAGCTCGCCGGTCTGCACCATGCGTTCGTACTCCAGCGGGTGCTCCTTCTTGAACTCGTCGAGCGGCTGGCTGCCGGTGAACATCACCACGTCGACCGGGAACTTGTCGGGCCGGAAGTGGTTGTTGAAGAAGTGCACCGTGAAGAGGAACACCACCGCCAGGAAGGCTTCCTCGCTGTGGAAGATCGTCGCCACGTTGAACACCCAGCCCGGCAGGAACTGCGCCGCGATGTGGGGCAGCCACATGATCAGGCCGCTCACGCCGATGATCGTCACGCCCCAGAACGGCGCCCAGTAGTCGAACTTCTCCCAGTAGGCCCAGCGGTCGATGCGCGGGCGCGGGCCCTTGCCGAGGAACCACTTGAACATGCCGATGCAGTCCTGCAGGTCCTTCAGGTTCGGCACCATCGAGTACGGGCCGAAGACCTTCCAGGTGCGCCACTGGCGGCCCAGCGTGTACACCACGTAGGCGATGTGCCAGAAGAAGATGCCGGCGAACACCGTCGCGGCGGAGCGGTGGATGATGCCGGTGACCTTCGGTCCGCCGAACAGGTTGATGACCGCATGTGCCCACGGGACTTCGGGGTAGAACAGCGGCATGCCGGTGATGGCGAGCGTCATGACGCTCAGCGCGAAGCACAGGTGCGCGATGCGCCAGGTCGGCGTGAAGCGCTGGAAGTGCAGGCCGCGCACGGCCGGCGCGATCTCGTCGATGCGCACGTGCAGGTCGCCGCCGCGCGCCTTGCGCTCCTTCCACTCGCGCACGAACCACAGGATGGTGTGCAGCCAGAAGAAGGCGAAGGTGCCGATCAGCAGGCCGCTCATGCCCCAGGAGGCGGCGGTCACCTCGGGATAGCGCTCGAAGTTGCCCGGCTCGGCGTGCGGCTGGAAGCTCACGAAGCCCTTGGTCGGCGCTTTGAGGCCCTTCTTCGGATTGTGGCAGGAGCCGCAGGTCTCGAGGCGGTTGTCCGGGTGCACCTTGGAGGCCGGATCCTTCACGCGCACGATGTCGTGGCTGCCGTGGCAGTTGTAGCACTTGGCGGTGTAGGCGTAGCCGAGCGTCGTGACGGCGCCGTGGAAGGTGTCCTTGTACGCCTCGTACTGCCGGCTGTGGCAGTTGCCGCACTGCGCCGTCACGGCCAGCTTGAACGGATCGCTCGAGGTGTTGGCCACCTTGTGCGCGCTATGGCAGTCGGAGCACGTCGCCGCGTCCGCCAGCATCTTCTTGCCGTTCTCGATGCCGTGCACCGACTGCTGGTAGGTCTCCAGCTGGTCGGTGTGGCAGTTGCCGCAGCGCTCCGAGATGCTCAGGCGCCACTGCGTGTTCTCCGGCGAGTTCTTGTTGACCGGGACGTTGAAGCTGTGCGTGTCGTGGCACTGCGAGCAGGTCGCGTTCGGCTTCGTCTTGTCGTCCGGGTTGGGGCGGGCATGGAACGAGCTCTTGTAGTTCTCGATGTTGTTGGCCACCGTCTTGAGGCGCGGCCGCTCCTCGGCGCGCCCGCGCTTGACGGTCTGCTCCCAGAGCTCCTGGTGGCAGGAGGCGCAATCCACCTTGGCCAGCGGCTGCGCGGGATCCCTCTGGTGCGCGTTGCCCTTGTCCGCGTTGTCCTTGATGTCGGAGTGGCAGGCCACGCACTCCATCTGCGAGTGCACGCCCTTCTCGAACTTCACCGGGTCCACCGAGTTCAGCGCGCGCGGCTTGCCGGCCGGCGTGGGGACCTCCAGCTTGCCCTTGTTGCCGTCGTGGCAGCTCAGGCAGGTGGCGTTGTCGATCTTCGGCTTGGCCGGCGCATCGGACTGCGCGAAGGCGTTGCTGGCCAGCCCGCCGAGCCCGAGGCTGGCGGCTACCAGGCCTGCGGTGACCGCGGCCCGGCGCAGGCGTGCAAGAAAGCCCGCATGGTGCATGTTGGTTCCTGGTTTCATGTGATTGCCCCTACTCGCTCACCGTATCGAGCAGCTTGTGCTCGAATGCATAGCGCACCAGTTCCACCTGCCCGCCGAGCGTCATCTTCTCGAGGATGTGGGACTTGTGCGTGCTGACGGTCTTGATGCTCAGCGACAGTTCGTCGGCGATGTCGCTCAGCGACGCCCCCTGCACGATGCGGCTGAAAATGCAGTACTCGCGGTCGGTGAGCCGGTCGTGCGGCAGCACGTCGCCCGACTGGCTCGCCAGCAGTTCGGTCATTTCGGCGCTCACGAAGAGCCGCCCGGCCGCCGCGCGGCGCATGGCGCACAGCACGGTCGTGGCCTCGGCCTTCAGCGACAGATAGCCGAGTGCGCCGGCGCGAATGGCGCGCAGCGCATAGAGCTCCTCGCGCTGGGCGCTGAACACCAGCACCGGCAGGCGCGGCCGCTCCGCCTTGATCAACTTCACCAGCTCCAGGCCGCTGCGGCCCGGCATGGTGAGATCGAGCATCACCAGGCCCCAGTCGCGCGCGCGGACCTGCTGCAGCGTGGCGCGCCCGTCCACCGCCTCGCCGGCCACGGCGAGATCCTCGGTGGCCGCGAGCAGCGCGCGCAGCCCGGCGCGGACGACCGGATGTTCGTTGGCGAGCAGGACCTCGATGCGCACGCCGCTACTCCAGGGTGGGATCGAGCAGCTTGTGCTCGATCGCGTAGCGCACCAGGTCGACGTGCCCGTGCAGGTTGAGCTTGTCGAGGATGTGCGACTTGTGGGTGCTGACCGTCTTGATCGACAGCGACAGGTCGTCGGCGATCTCGGTGAGCGCGTGGCCGCGCACGATGCGGTCGAAGATGCCGTACTCGCGGTCGGTCAGCAGCGTGTGCGGCGGCGCGTCCGCGCTGCGCGCCGGCTCCATCGACAGCAGCGCCGCGACGGCCTGCGTGAAGTGCACGCCGCCGGCCGCGATGCTGCGCATGGCGGCCAGGATGGTCTCGGGCTCCGCGTCCTTGGGCAGGTAGCCGGAAGCGCCGGCGCGGATCGCGCGCAGCGCGTAGTGCTCCTCGCTCTGGGCGGAGAACACGAGGATCGGCAGGCGCGGCAGCTCGCCCTTGATCAGCTTGATCAGCTCCAGGCCGCTGCGGCCGGGGATCCACAGGTCCAGCACGGCCAGGCCCCAGGGGCGCGAGCGCAGCAATTCGAGGGCAGCGTGGCCATTGCCCGTCTCCGCCCCGACCACCAGGTCGTGCGTCCCCTCGATCATCCGGCGCAGCCCGCAGCGAACGACCGGATGGCCGTCGGCGAGCATCACTTCAATTTTCATTTCAGCCCCGAGCCGGGTCCGCGGCGTCGACGTGGCGGTTTTCCGCTCTGTAGGCCTGGACCCGGGTAATCCCCGATGGCCGGATGGTCTGCGGAAGCCCGCCGGCAGGGCTTGACTTTCGTCAAGCGGAATGTCGCCCAAGCGGGAACAGTCGACCTGGACTTGACCCATGCGGCATCGCCGCGCCGGCCGCTCGTCGTGCACGGACAACGTGCAGGAGCCCGGGCAGCGCCGCCGCGCCCCCCAGCCCTGCATGGCCTGCCTGCCGCGTCCTACAGCCCGGGCGCGCCGCCGCCGGGACGATTTGCGGATCGAGGAGACCCCATGCCCGCACCGACCAGTTCACGCACCCTCTGGAAGGGCGCCATCAGTTTCGGCCTCGTGCACATCCCCGTCACGTTGCATTCGGCGACGGCGGAGAACCGCATGAAGTTCAACCTGCTGAACAAGTCCACGATGACGCGGGTGGGCAACCAGCAGGTCGACAAGGCGTCCGGCGAGGCCATGCCGCGCGAGGAGGTCGTCAAGGGCTTCGAGGTGGAGAAGGACCAGTTCGTCGTGCTCACGCCCGACGAGATCAAGGCCGCGCTGCCGAAGTCGACCCAGACCATCTCCATCGAGTCCTTCGTCGAGCGCGGGCAGATCCCGGCCGTCTTCTTCCACAAGCCGTATTACGTGAGCCCCGGCGGCAAGGGCGGGCAGAAGCCTTTCGCCCTGTTGCGCGAGACGCTGGAGCGCACCGGCAAGGTCGGCATCGCCCGGGTGGTGATCTCCACCAAGCAGCACCTGGCGGCGCTGGTGCCGCAGGGCCGGGGCCTGGTGCTCAACCTGCTGCGCTGGTCCGACGAGGTGCGCGACGTCGCCGGCCTCGCCTGGCCGGGCGAGGACGTCACCGTCAGCGCCGCCGAACTGAAGATGGCCGAGCAGCTCGTCGAAGCGATGGCGGGCGACTGGCAGCCGGACCTGTTCCACGACGAGTTCCGCGAGAAGCTGATGGAACTGGTCGAGCAGAAGCAGCGCGAGGGCGGCCTGCGCCAGGTGGCGCCGCTGCCGGGCGAGGACGTGGCCGCGAGCGCGGAGGTGATCGACCTGACCGAACTGCTGCGCCGCAGCCTCAAGGGCAATGCGGAGGCCGCGCCGGCCGCCAGGAAGTCGGCGGCCCGGCGCGAGACGGCGGCCAACGACGAAGCGGCGCCGCTGCGCAAGGCCGCGGCACGCAAGAGCACCACCACGGCGCGGGCGACCGTCAAGCCCGCCGCGAGCCGGCGCAAGAGCGGTTGAGGGCCGGGGGACGCGCGATGGACTGCATGCGCAGCGCCGCCGCCGGATTGCTGGTGCTCGCCCTCGCCTGCGCCGGTTGTGGCGAGCGCGGCGGCGACACCGCGGTGCTGGGCGGCAACGGCGGCGACGAAGCGGCCCGCAGCGCATCGGATCGGCGCGCACTGGAAGTTCCGCCGCCGCCGGCGCCCGCCGGCACGCCGGCCCAGGTGGTGCGCACGGGCGAGGACACGGCCCTCGCGGTGTGGGTGCAGGACAGCCACGTGGTGAGCGCGGCGTATGGGCGTGCGGGCGGCTGGAGCGATGCGCGCGCGCTGGAGGAGATCTACGGCACGGCGAGCGACGCCCAGCTGGCCGGCAACGGCCGCGGCGCAGCCATGGCCGTGTGGCGGCACACGGTCGGCAACATCCAGAGCCTGCGCTTCAGCCGCTTCGACACGGCCTCGGGCTGGACCGCCCCCGACGTGCTGCCCGGCGCACTGCCGCGCCCGCATGCCGAAGGCGCCACCGACGACCAGGACGCGCCGCAGCTCACGATGCAGCAGGACGGCAGCGTCACCGCGCGCTGGCCGAGCGGCTTCGCCGAGGGCGAGGAGCAGCTGGCGCGCTACACGCCGGGCCAGGGCTGGTCGCCGCCGGTCGCCGCGCCGCTGGCTTCAGCGCAGGGCAGCGCGTCGGCGCCCGCCGCTGGCGCCGTCCGCTAGCCGCGCCTCCTCGACCAGCCAATCGGCGAAGGCCCGGGCGCTCGGATGCCGCGTCTCATGCGGCGCGAGCGTCACGAAATAGGCGCGACGTGAAGCGGCGGGGCTGCGGAAGGGCGCCACGAGTTTCTTCGTCCGCACCAGGTCGGCCAGCAACGGCAGCCGCCCGATCACCACGCCCTGCCCTGCCACCGCGGCTGCCACCGCCTCGCCATAGCGCGTGAAGCGCAGCGTGTGCGCCATGGGCACGGCGGCGAGGCCCATGAGTTGCAGCCACGGTTCCCATTCCGCGGTGAGCGGCGCGTCGTGCATCTCCACCGCGAGCAGCGTGTGCCGCGCGAGGTCCGCCGGCGCGGCGAGCGGCCGCTTCGCATCGCGCAGCAGCGCGGGCGCGCACATGGGCTGCACCTCCTCCTCGAACAGCAGCGGGCCCTGGCCCTGCGCGGCCGGCACGAAGCGCACGGCGAGGTCGACGCCGCGGCGCTCGAGGTCCACCAGCTCCAGGGTGGCGGAGATGCGCACGTCCACGTCCGGATGCACTGCGGTGAAGCGCGCCAGGCGCGGGATCAGCCAGAAGGAAGCGAAGCCGGGCGTGCAGGTGACGGCGAGCTGCTCGCGCTCCGCGCTGCTGCGCACGCGCGCGGCCGCATCGCGCAGGCGCTCCAGGCTGTCCTCCACCGCACGCTGCAGGATGCGGCCGGCGTCCGTGAGGGCGAGCGCGCGGTGGCGGCGCTCGAACAGCGCCGCGCCGACGCTGTCTTCCAGCTGCTGGACCTGGCGGCTGACGGCCGACTGCGAGAGCGCGAGCTCCGCGCCGGCGCGCGTGAAGCTCAAGTGCCGCGCTGCGGCCTCGAAGGTGTGCAGCAGGTCCAGCCGCAGCTGCCGCGAGCGCGGCGGCCGCAGCGTGTTCGCATTCGCTGGTTGCATGCGATCCATGCAAATCCACCGTTTCTCGCGGGGAGGAGCGGCCAGTATATTGATTCGCGGATCGCATGCGAAGGAGACCTGCGATGGAAGAGCACCCGACCATCACCCTGCCCGCGCGGCAGTTGTTCGAGATCGCCGATGCGGCCGGCGTGCGCATCCTCTGCACCGCGGGCAGCCTCTGGCTCACGCTCGACCACGACCCGCGCGACGTCATCCTGCAGGCCGGCGACGCCTTCGAATCGGAAGCGCCGCGGCGCCTGCTGCTCTATGCCTTCGAGCGTTCGAGCTTCGCGCTGCATGCGCCGGCGCCGCGCGACCGGCGCCACCGGGCCACGCGCGCGCCGACGCTGTGGGCCGCGCGGCCGGCCGCCGGGTAGAGTCGCGTCGTGCGCCGGCTACCGGCTAGAACGGCACTTCGACGCCCAGGCGCACGCCGGTGTCGCGCCCGTTGTCGCGGCTGCGCAGCACGCCGAGGCCGGCCTCGACCTTCATGGGCTGCTGGTAGACGCGCCATTCCCAGCTCGCGTTCAGTTCCACCAGCTTCACCGTGTCCGCCGAGGGGAACGCCAGGTTGACCGCCTGGCTGGACGGATTCACGTCGGCGCGCACGAAGCGCAGGCCGTAGCGCAGCCGGTAAGGGTTGCGCCCGGGAACGACCCGCACGCCCAGGGAATGGGCCTTGCCGTCGCCGCCCAGGAAGTGGCCGATGGGCAGCCCCTCGTGGTACATGCCGTCCAGGAACTCGGTGTGCACATAGGCGGTGTTCGGGCGCCCGTCGCGCAGGCCGAACAGGCGCCGGCTCATCGTGTCGGCGGTTTCGACATGCCACTGCACCCGGGCACCGGCCAGCGAGTGCTTGAACTGCAGGCCCGCGATGCCGATGTAGTTGGTCGGTCGCAAGTCCGATTCGTCTTCCCCGATCAGCTGGCCATAGAGACTGAGCGGATTGCCTCCGGGCAGCCAGGTGTAGCGGGCGTCGAAGCCCGCGATCTCGTTGTTCTTGACGCCTTCCTCGTTGGGGCGGCTGAACACCGCGCGCAGGTGCGCGCGCGGCCCGTTCTCGGAGATGGCGCCGCCCCATTGGGTCAAGCGCGAAAGGCCCACTTCCAGCCCCGGCAGGGGCTGCGCCTGCAACCGCATCGCGACCACCCGCACGCCCGGCACCAGGCGGTTGTGCAGCATCTTGCCGAGGAAGACCTCGTAGCTCCACGGCCCCAGCCAGGACAGCCAGCGCGTCTCGAACGGGCGTTCCGTCGCCCGCCGCACACCGACGCCCGGAATGGCGAGCGCGGCATTGGACCAGATCAGGCTGCCGTCCTGAGCCGGCCCCCACCAGTGCGGGATCTGCCCGGCATAGAACACCTGCCCGCCCCACGCGCCGGCCAGGTAGCTGCCCTCCGCGTTGAAGTTCGTCTGGCGCGGCGTGAACGGATCCGCCAGGCCGTGCAATTCAAGTCGGCCCGCCCACGGACCGCTGCTGGCCTGGACGCGCGCGGCGACGTCGGCCTTCGCGCGCACCGGGTGATCGAAGCCCATGGTCGGCAGCGAGGCGGTGTTCCCGCGCACGGTCACGCCGAGGCCGAGGCGCTTGCGCTGGCGCGCGAGTTCCAGCTCGACGGCGGCAAGGGCCTCGCGGTCGCTGAACGTGATGTTGGGTCGCCGGCCTGCGAGCGCCGCCTCGACGGCGGCCAGCGGCAACGGCCAGGCTGAAGTCGACAGCGTGATGACGCCGTGCTGGGCGAGCCACTGCAGGTCTTCGCGCAGGCGCTCGTTGCCCGCTTCCAGCAGCACCGCACTCTGGGCGCGCACCTGCGCGGCCGCCATCAAGGCGGCGGCCGCAAGAGTCCAGGCGACCACGCGCCGCCCGCCGGGTTTCTTCTGCGTTTCTTTCATCGACCGATCCCTTGTTTTCAAGCCGGGCATCCTGCCCGGTTTGGCGTTCGAAAGCAACGCGGCGCGTAGGGCACGGCCAAGCGCGGCAGCACGCCCGTGTCGGACGGGCAATGCGGTCCGGGTCTTACAGCCGGGCTTGCAGGCCCCCTCCATACTCGCTGCATCACACAGACAAGGGAGTCTTAGCCATGCGTAAAACCGCTTTCGTGATTGCCGGCCTGGTGTCCGCCGCCTCCATCGCCCTCGTGGGGTGCGACGTGCAGAAGACGGAGGAAGGCAACGTGCAGATGCCCAAGTACGAGGTGTCCAAGACCCAGGAGGGCGACGTGACGCTGCCCAAGTACGACGTGGACGCCCCCAACGTGGACGTCACCACCGAGCAGAAGGACGTGACGGTGCCCAAGGTCGGCGTCTACACCGAGAAGGAAACGCTCACGGTGCCGAAGGTGGAAGTCACCCCGGCCCAGGACGACGACAAGGTCGCCCAGAACAAGAAGTGATCCGGCGGCTGCCACGGATCGCAGGCCGGCGCTGCCGGCCTTTTTGCTGTCTGCAACAGTGCAGCTGCAGCGGCCGCGTGCTTCGGCGGTAGGCCGCGTCCTACCCGGCAGCGAGCCGTTGTCGCGCAGGCGTGCCAGACAAGATCGCCACATGCCGCAGCCCCGGCCCGCCGCAGGGCCAGCCGGCTTAGACTGCTGCCAGCCCCGCACGCGGGGCTCGTCGAACCGTGCCACACACCGCCATACCCGCCCACGTCCTTCTCGTCGATGACCAGCCCGCGAACCTGCTGGCGCTGGAAGCCGTTCTCGACACCCTGCGTGTCAACCTGGTGCGGGCCGTCTCCGGACCCGAGGCGCTCGAGGCCCTGACCCGGCAGGACTTCGCGGCCGTGCTGCTGGACGTACGCATGCCGGGCATGGACGGCTTCGAGGTGGCGCGCGAGATCCGCTCGCGGCCGCGCTCGCGTTTCACGCCCATCCTGTTCGTCACCGCCGGCGACGACCCCGACGAGGCCATGCTGTCGGCCTACGCACTCGGCGCGGTGGACTTCCTCGCCAAGCCGCTGCGCGCCGAGGTGCTGAAGGCCAAGGTCGGCGTCTTCGTCGAGCTCTATCGCAGCAAGGAGGAATTGCGGCTGCGCGAGCGGCGCGACTTCGAGCAGCGGCTGGAGGCCAAGGAAGAGCGCTACCGCGCGCTGTTCGAATCGATCGACGAGGGCTTCTGCGTGCTGCGCCTGCTGCGCGACGCGCAGGGCAACGTGCGCGACTACCGCTTCGAGGAGGCCAACGAGGCCTTCGCCATGCATACCGGCCTGCGCGACGCGGTGGGCAAGACCGTGCGCGAGCTCACCCCGGCCGACGAGGGCCACTGGTTCCAGATCTTCGAGCGCGTGGCGCGCACCGGCGAGGCCACCCGCTTCGTCGAGGAAGCCCGCGCGATGAACCGCTGGTTCGACGTCTATGCCTCGCGCCTGGGCGGCCCCGGCAGCGACCTGGTGGCGGTGATCTTCTCCGACATCACGCAGCGCCTGCTCGCCGAGCAGGACCTGCGCCGACTCAACGACGAGCTGGCCCAGGCCAACCGCCGCAAGACCGAATTCCTCGCGACCCTCGCGCACGAGCTGCGCAACCCGCTGGCGCCCCTGTCCAACGGGCTGCACCTGATGCGCATGGGCGCGAGCAAACCCGAACTGCTGGAGAAGACCCGGCAGATGATGGAAAGGCAGGTCCAGCATATGGTGCATCTCGTCGACGACCTGCTCGATGTCGCGCGCATCAGCACGGGCAAGGTCGAACTGCGCCGCCAGCGCATCGACCTGAAGGAAGTGGTGGCCACCGCGGTGGAGACCAGTGCCTCCCTGATCGAGTCGGGGCGGCACAAGCTGCACGTGGAGCTACCCCCGCAGCCGCTGCCCATGGATGCCGATCCGACGCGCATCGCGCAGGTGATCAGCAACCTCCTGAACAACGCCGCCAAGTACACGCCGGAGCCGGGCCGCATCACGCTCAAGGTGCGCGTCGACGGCGGCGAGGCGGTGCTCTCGGTCACCGACACGGGCATCGGCATCGATCCCGAGGCGCTCGCGAAGGTGTTCGAGATGTTCGCCCAGGTTCCCAGCAGCACGGGCAAGCCGCAGGGCGGCCTGGGCATCGGCCTGTCGCTGGTGCAGAGCCTGGTGGCGCTGCACGGCGGCAGCGTGTCGGCCGACAGCCCCGGGCCCGGCCAGGGCAGCACCTTCACCGTGCGGCTGCCGCTGGCGATCGCGGACACCGCCGGCGCGGAGAACAAGGCCGCCAGTGCGCCCGGCACCTCGGGCCAGTTGCAGGTGATGGTGGTGGACGACAACACCGATGCGGCCGAGAGCCTGGGCGTGCTGCTGGACATCGAAGGCCATGCGGCGCACATCGCCCACACCGGGGCCGAGGCGCTGCAGATCGCGCAGGAGCACCCGCTCGA
>NZ_DASSVG010000510.1:0-2729 GCF_035706265.1 Ramlibacter sp.
GTGCTCATGGCGGTGTGGTTCGCCGCCCCGCTGGTGGTGTTCCACGAGCGCGGCGCGGTCGACGCGCTGAAGGAAAGCTTCGCCGGCTGCCTGAAGAACATCGTTCCGTTCCTGGTCTACGGCGTCATCTTCTTCGTGCTCGGTATCGTCGCCTCGATCCCGCTGGCGCTCGGCTGGCTGGTGCTGGGCCCGATGGCGGCGGCGTCGATCTACACCGCCTACCGCGACATCTACTTCACGGCGTAGCGAAGCGCTTGCGGCCGGCCCACAGCCAGGCGAGGCCGGCCGCCTGCACCGTCCAGAGCGTGCCGAGCGCCCAGGCGTAGCCGCGGGCGTCGTAGCCGGTTGCCGTGGCGGGCCACAGGTTGAGGATCGCGCCGGTGATCCACTGGCCGGCGAAGATGCCGAAAAACGTGAAAGTGTTGATGCAGGTGTTGAGGCGCCCGGCCATGTCGCGGGGATAGCGGCGCGTGAGGATCGAATGTCCCAGGGTCGCGCCGGTGCCGCAGAACACGAATCCCGCCCACAGCAGCACCGCGGCCTGCGTCACGCCGAGCGCCAGCAGCGCGAGGAAGCCGAGCGCCGCCAGCACGCCCCCGACGAACAGCGGCAGCTGCGAGCGGCCGCGCCGCGCGCGCAGGTCGGCCAGCCGGCCGAAGAAGAAGTAGCCGGCGATCAGCGCGACGGCCGCCACCGCCAGCCCCTGCGCCGCGGCCGCGCGATCGTAGCCCGCGACGTCGCGCAGCCAGATGGTGATCCAGAGCGTGAAGAGCGACACCACGGCGCACTGCGTCGTGCCGATCGCCACCGCCACGCGCCAGAATGCGCCGTCGCGCGCGATGGCGGCGAGCCCCTGCAGCTGCTCGCGCAGGCCGCCCGGCTTGCGATCCGCGGCGTGCTCCGGCACGAGCAGCGCGAATACGGCGCTCAGCAGGAGCGTCAGCGCCGCGAGGAAGGCGAAGATCTCCCGCCACGAGAAAGCGCGCAGCGCGAGCTCGAGCGGCGCGGAGGCCGTGATCGCGCCCAGGCCGCCCATCGAATACGCGAGGGCGATCATGGTGCTCATGCGCGCCGGCGGGAACCACAGGATGAACGCCTGGATGGTCGCCATCAGGCAGGCGGACACGCCCAGGCCGATCAACGCGCGGGCGAGAACGAGGTGTTCGAAGCTGGTCGATTTTGAGAAAGCCAGGGCACCCGCCGCAGCGAGCACGAGCAGAAAAGCGTTGACCCGCCGCGGCCCGAAGCGGTCGAGCAGCACGCCGAGCGGGATCTGGAACAGGCCGAAGGAGAAAAAGTAGACGCCGGTGAGGAAGCCGAGCTGCTGGGCGGAGATGCCGAACTCGCCCACCAGCAGCGGCGCGAGCACCGCGTTGACCGCGCGGTAGACGTAGGACAGGAAGTATCCCGCCAGGAACGGCAGGACTACCCGCAGCGCGATCAAGTCTTAGGGGGCGATTCCAGCCCGCCGAGGTAGAAGCGATTCCAGGTGGGGCTGATGATGAGCTCGTTGACGCAGGCGCGGGCGGGCAGCGCGGCGATGAAAAGCAGCGTCTTGCCCAGGTCCTCGGCCTGCAGCATCTTCGCGCGCACCTCCGGCGCCGGCGGCACCGGGCGCTTCTCCAGGATGGGCGTCGCCACCTCGCCGGGCAGCACCGCGGTGGCGCGGATGCCGTTGGCGCACTCCTCCATGTTGATCGACTCGGTGAGCGCCACGACCGCGTGCTTGGTGGCGTTGTAGCCCGGCCCGGTGAGCGTGCTGGCGTAGCGCCCGGCCCAGGAAGAGACGTTGATGATCAGCCCGTCCTTGCGGCTGCGCATGCCCGGCAGCACGGCGTGCACGCAGTAGAACATCCCGGACAGGTTGATGGCGACGATCTGGTCCCAGGACTCCAGCGACACGTTGTGGAAGTTGCGGCGCGGGCTGTTGATGCCGGCGCTGTTGACCAGGATGTCGACGCGGCCGATCTTCGCCGCGGCGCGCGCCACGTCCTCCTTGCTGGCGACGTCCAGGGCCAGCGCTTCCGCGCTGCCGGCCGCCTTGAGCTGCTTCAGCGCCTTCTCCAGGGTCTCCGGGCTGCGGCCGGAGACGACGACGTGCGCGCCGGCGCGGGCCAGCTCGAGGCCCCCGGCCAGGCCGATGCCCGAGCCGCCGCCGGTGATCCAGGCCACCTTGCCTTGCAGTTGCGGCATCACGACTCTCCCGTGCCGTTCAGCGCGAAATCGAAAATGCGGTAACTTTTCAGCGTCGCCGTGCCGGCCTCCAGCCGGTAGCGGCCGTTCAGCGGCTCGCTCAGGATGAACGGCACCCTCGACTCCGACACGCCGCCGTGGGTGCGCAGCCGATGGCCGGCGAGCCCCGAGAGGTCGTGCTCCGCTTCCGCGCCGCCGATGCACGCCTCGGCGGAGGAAATTACCACGACGTCGCCTTCGCGGTCCGCCGGCAGATCGTGCACGCGGCAGGCCGCGGCCTTGTCCAGCACGCTCTCGATGCCTGGAAGGTCGTGGATGGCCGCCATCACCTCCTTCGGCGCGGCCCTTCCCTGGCACCAGACGCGCACGAAGCCGCCGAGCGCGCCGTGGTGCGCGACGAAGGCGTCGGTGATGGGGCAGATGACGCGCGTCTCGCCCTTGCCGAAGCGGCGGTCGAGGATGTCCTGCAGCCAGACGACGTTCGGGTTGCCGGCGGCGTCGGACTTGTCGTTCATGCCGTGGTCCGCGGTCAGCGC
>NZ_DASSVG010000511.1:0-2726 GCF_035706265.1 Ramlibacter sp.
TCGTGACCTTGCAGCCGGAGATCAGCCAGCCGGCGAGGTCGCGGTCCCAGCGCGGCATCATCACGATGGTGGCGCCGATGTAGACGTTGGCATGCATCAGGCTCACCATGCCCGTGATGTGGAACATCGGCACCACCAGCAGCGTCACGGACTCGGGCGTCGCGTTGCCCCAGAAGCAGCTCGCCATCGCGTTGTGCATCAGGCTGCGGTGCGGGTGCATGCAGCCCTTGGGCTGGCCCGTGGTGCCGCTGGTGTAGGGCAGCACCGCCAGGTCGTTCGGCCCCACTTCGAGCGCCGGCAGCGGCAGCTCGTTGGCGACGGCGTCGCTCCAGGCCAGCACCTGGCCGCCCGCGAGTTCCGGCAGCGGATGGCGCGTCAGCAGCCAGGGCTTCCAGCCTTCCGGCATCGGGCCGGCCCCGGTCGCCTGCGGATCGAAGGCATCGGTGAACTGCGTGACGATCAGGTGGGCGAGCCGCTCGCCGGCGGGCAGTTGCGCGTTCGCCTTGGCGATCTCGGGCGCGAGGTCACCGGTGGTGATCGCGACCTTCGCGTCGGGGTCGGTGATGTAGTGCTTCAGTTCCTCCGCGCGGTTCATCGGGTTCACCGGCACCACGACGGCGTTGGCCCGCAGGATCGCGAAGTGGGCGATCAGCAGCTGCGGGCAGTTCTGCATGTCCAGCAGCACGCGGTCGCCCTTGCGCACGCCCAGCGCGTGCAGCCGCGCGGCGAGGCGCTCGGCCTGGCGCTGCACTTCGGCATAGGGGAACACGCGGCCGAAGAAGACGATGGCGGGCTTGTCCGGATAGCGGCGGGCGCTGGTGGCGAGGTTGTCCCACAGCGAGGTGGCGGGCGGCGTGAGGGCGCGCGGCAGGCGGCGCGGCCAGAAGCGGTAGTGCGGGCGGTCCATGGAGGGGCGAAATGCTGGAGCCGGGAACCTTAGCCAAAGGCGGCTCGCAGTGCATGCGGAGAAGCCCCACGCTTCGTCGCTCGGGCGACTATGGATCGCCGCGCCCGGGTATCCCCTCCGTCATTCCCGCGCAGGCGGGAATCCAGGGCTTGCGCATTCGTGCGCTGGCTTCCGGGTCCCCGCCTGCGCGGGGACGAGGGGGCTTCCTCGCTCCCTGCGCAGAGAGCGGGGTCTGCGTCCCCGCGGGCGCGGGGACGCCAGGTTCAGCGCAGGATGCGGGCGACGATGAAGCCGGCGGCGAACGCGACGCCCAGGGCGGCCAGCGGGTTGGCGCGCACCTGTTCGCGCGCCATCGTCCCGTATTCCTCCTGCAGGCCCATCATGCGGTCGCTGCTGTGGCCGAGCTTCTGTTCGAGCGAATCCACCGCCTCGTGCAGGCTCTGCGCCATGCGGCGCACGCGGCTCGCCTCGCCGTTGAGGCCGCCGGCGCCGCTGCTGCCGCCCGTGCTCTCGGCACTGGTCGGGAAGGGGTTCTGGGTGGAGGTTTCGGCGTTCATGGGTCCTCTCTCGGTGTGTGTCTGTGGGTCGTTGAAAATGCCGGCACTTGCCGGCGGAAGCATTCACTGTAGGAAGCCCAGCGATAAGCCCCTGTCAGCATCTTCCGGATCGAACGTAGGACGGGTCCTGCGTCAACCCCAGGGAGTATGCGCCCATGGCAAGGCACTTATGCTGTCCTTTCCACCGGCCCAACGCAGCTGTAGGAAGAAGGAATCATGAAAGCCATGAACGCGCATACCACCCGCCGCACCTTGCTGGCCGCGCTGGCCGGCCTGCCGCTGGGCGGCCTCGCCCAGCAGGCGCCCAAGGTCCTGGTCGAGATCTGGAAGGCGCCCGAGTGCGGCTGCTGCGAGGACTGGGCCGGGCACCTGCAAGCCAGCGGCTTCGCCGTGAAGATCCACAACGGCGGCAACGACGCGATGCGCGCGAAGATGGGCCTGCCCGACCGGCTCGCCTCCTGCCACACCGGGCTGGTCGGCGGCTATGCGCTGGAAGGCCACGTGCCCGCGCGCGAGATCCGTCGCCTGCTGCAGGAAAGACCGCAGGCCGTCGGGCTCGCCGTGCCCGGCATGCCCGTGGGTTCGCCGGGCATGGACGGCCCGGTCTACCAGGGCCGCAAGGATCCTTTCGACGTCCTGCTGGTCGGCAAGGGCGGCATCACCCGCGTCTACGCGTCGTATCCGAAGGCCTGATCAGGCCACGCCCTGCGCCACGCCGCGGATCGCCTCCGCCGAGCGGCGCAGCGCCTGCACCTCATCGTCGGCCAGCGGCACCGGCAGCACCCGCTGCACGCCCGCGCGGCCGACGATCGCCGGCAGGCTGAGGCACACGTCGCGCAGCCCGTATTCGCCCTGCACCAGCGTCGAGACGGTCAGCACCGACTGCTCGTCGCGCAGGATCGCCTCGACGATGCGCGTGAGCGCCGCGGCGATGGCGAAGTTGGTCGCGCCCTTGCGCTGGATGATCTCGTAGGCGGCGCGCCGCACCCGCTCGGCGATCTGCTGCAGGTCCGCGGGCCCGCAGGCCATGCCCGCAACGGCGCAGTACTCGTGCAACCCCATGCCGCCCAGCGTGGCGGTGGACCAGGCGACGAACTCGCTGTCGCCGTGCTCGCCTAGCACGTAGGCGTGCACGTTGCGCGGATCGACGGCGTAGTGCGCCGCCAGCTCGGCCCGCAGCCGGGCCGAATCCAGCACGGTCCCCGAACCGATCACGCGCGCGGCCGGCAGGCCCGAGATCTTCAGCGCCGCGTAGGTGAGCG
>NZ_DASSVG010000512.1:0-7311 GCF_035706265.1 Ramlibacter sp.
CAACGTGAACTTCGTGATCAACCCGCAGGAGACCCAGTCGGTCACCTTCGTGGCCGACAAGCCCGGCGTCTTCTGGGCCTACTGCACCACCTTCTGCCACGCGCTGCACCTCGAAATGCGCAGCCGCATGATCGTGGAAGCCTGACCCTCGCCCTTGCCCGCGCGCGCCCGTCCCCCCGGGGCGCGCGCGGGCCCCGCTGTCCATGAACCTGCTGTCCCTCGTGTTGCGCCTCTGGCTGGGCGCGTGCGCGCTGCTGGCCGCTCCGGCACTGTTCGCCGGCGCCTACGAAGCGCATCTCCCCGAAGAGATCCACACCTCCCCGCGCCTGTGCGACTACGCGCCGTGCGCGGAAGTGTTCCCCGGCGCCAAGGCCTTCTCCGAGCGCAAGGGCCAGCCTCCCTACGTGGAAGCCTATGACGCCCAGCACCAGCTGCTGGGCTACGTGATGCTGTCCACCGACATCACCGACACGCCGGCCTACTCGGGCAAGCCGGTGGTCACGCTGATCGGCATGGACACCCAGGGCCGCTTCGTCGGCGTGAAGGTGCTGAAGCACTCCGAGCCGATCCTGCTGCTCGGCATCCCCGAGAGCGCGCTCACGAAATTCAACGACCAGTACCTCGGCAAGTTCGTCGGCGACAAGCTGGAGATCGGCAAGTCCGCGCCGGACGAGGGCGTCGTGGGGCTGGACGCGATCTCCGGTGCGACGGTCACCGTGATCGCGCAGAACCAGGTCATCACCACCTCGGGCTCCGCGGTCGCGCGCCAGACCGGCATCCTCGCGGCCACGCAGCGGCCGGCCGCGAAGTTCATCGACCGGGGTGGCCGCGCCAGCTGGAAGCAGCTGGTCGCCGAAGGCAGCGTGCAGCGCCTGCGGGTGGAGCCCGAACAGGTGGGGCTGCCGCGCGACGGCGAACCCTTCATCGAGCTGTGGTTCGGCTACCTGAGCCAGCCGGACATCGGCCGCTCGCTGCTGGGCGATGCGGGCTGGTCGCGCCTGATGGCGCAGCTCAAGCCCGGCGAGCAGGCGGTGTTCGTGATCCGCAGCGCCGGCCGGGAATCCTTCAAGGGCTCGGGCTACGTGCGGGGCGGCATCTACGACCGCATCCAGCTGCGCCAGGGCCGCGACACCTTCACCTTCCGCGACCTCGACTACGTCAACCTGTACGGCCTGGAAGCGGCCGGTGCGCCGAGTCCCACCGAATCGGGCATCTTCATCGTGCGCTCGCCGGCCTTCTCGGCGGCCTATCCGTGGAAGCTGGTGCTCCTGGGCAACCGCATCGACCGCGCCACCGGCGCCAAGACCTTCGCCAGCTTCGAGAGCGAATACTGGCTGCCCGAAGCCACGCTGCAGGGCGGCCGGCCCGAGCGCGAGGAGCCGCAGGCCACCTGGATCCGGATCTGGAAGGCGCGGGCACCGCAGATCGCGCTGTTCGCGGGCCTGCTGCTGGCAGTGGCCGCGCTGTGGGCGAGCCGCGATGCGCTGACCCGCCGCGCGACCCGCAACAACAAGTGGCCGGTCAACGGCTTCAAGTACGCCGCCTGGATCGCCAGCGTCGGCTTCATCGGTTTCGGCCTCAAGGCGCAGCCCTCGATCACGCAGGTGCTCACCTGGTTCCACTCCCTGCTGTTCAACTGGACGTGGGAGCTGTTCCTGAGCGATCCCTTCGTGTTCCTGTTCTGGATCTTCATCATCGTCACGGTGTTCGTGTGGGGCCGCGGCCTCTTCTGCGGCTGGCTGTGCCCGTTCGGCTCGCTGTCGAACCTGCTGTACAAGGTGGGCCAGTGGGTCGGTTTGAAGCGCTTCCAGTTCGTCCTGCCGCGCCGCTGGCACGACCGGCTCAAGTGGGTGAAGTACGCCGTCTTCGGCGGGCTGCTCGCCGTCTCGATGTTCTCGATGACGACGGCGGAAATGCTGGCCGAGGTCGAGCCGTTCAAGACCACGTTCCTGGTCGGCTGGTTCCAGCGTTCCTGGCCGTACACGCTGTTCGCGGCGGCGCTGCTGGGCCTGTCGATGTTCACCGAGCGGCCCTTCTGCAAGTACCTGTGCCCGCTGGGCGCCTCGCTCGCCATGCCGTCCACCTTCCGCTGGTTCGGCCTGCGCCGCAAGGACGAATGCGCCAGTTGCAAGGCCTGCGCCAAGGGCTGCGGTGCGCAGGCGATCGACGAGAACGGGCGCATCGACCACCGCGAGTGCCTGCACTGCCTGGACTGCATGATCCTCTACACGGACACGCACGCCTGCCCGCCGCTGGCCAAGGAGCGCAAGCGCCGCGAGAGCGCCGGCCTGGTGCTCACCCCGATCGGCCGCGACGGCTACTTCATCCCGATCCATCCCGTGCCGGCCGATGCGCCGGAGAAGCGAGGCT
This sequence comes from Ramlibacter sp., assembly GCF_035706265.1. Lineage (GTDB taxonomy): Bacteria > Pseudomonadota > Gammaproteobacteria > Burkholderiales > Burkholderiaceae_C > Ramlibacter. Next base: position 2,371 of record NZ_DASSVG010000512.1, read on the forward strand.
GACATGGTCGATCCGCGCATGATGACCGAGTCCGTGCGTCCCGCGTACCTGGAGCGCCAGCCGGGCGTGTGCGGCTGGCTGTGCGCCGAGGTGTGGGACCACCTGTGGCCCTGGAACCTGCCGGCACGCAAGCTGCCGCACATCGGCCTGCGCGCCGGCAGCGCCGCACTGGCGGCGTTCGTCAGCGTCGCCTGGGTGCTGGCTGCGATGGGACAGCTGCGCGCCGGCGCCATCATCGGCTGGTGGTTCGGCTGGAGCGTGCTGGAGGTGCTGGTGCGCCTGACCAACAAGCCCTACGTGAAGGACGGTCCCTGGTGGGGCCGGCGCTACCGGCGCGCCAGCGTGATGGACATGATCTGCTACGTCGGCTTCAAGAACCTGCTGATCGGCGCGTCGCTGTACCTGGCGCTGCGCACGCTCGGCCGCCTGGTCGGTTGAGGACGGCGATGCTGCTGCGCCTCGTCCTGCTGCTCCTGTGCCTGGCCTTCGCGCCCGCGCTGCGCGCGGCCACGTGGACGGTGCAGCCCGGCGAGGCGATCCAGCCCGCGATCGACCGCGCCGCGCCCGGCGACGTGATCGAGATCCGGCGCGGCTTCTATACCGGCAACCTGCGCATCGCGAAGCCGCTCACGCTGCGCGGCCTGCAGCGGCCGACGCTGAGCGGCGGGATGACGGGCGACACGATCCGCATCACCTCGCCCGACGTGACGATCGAAGGCCTGATCGTCCGCGATTCGGGCGACAGCCTGCTGGCGCAGAACGCCGGCATCTACGTCGCCCCGGGCTCGCACCGCGCCGTGGTGCGCGCCTGCGACCTGGTCTACAACCTGTTCGGCCTCTGGATCGAGAAGGCCGACGACGTGGTGGTGGAGCGCAACGTGATCGTCGGCAAGCGCGACTACGCCTCCTCGCAGCGCGGCAACGGCGTGCAGCTCTATGACACCAAGGGCGCGCGCATCCTCGGCAACAACATCGGCTTCGTGCGCGACGCGCTCTACGTGGACGTCTCGCACAACGCGGTGTTCCGCGGCAACAAGCTGCATCACAGCCGCTACGGCACCCACTACATGAACTCCTACCACAACGTGTGGGAGGACAACGACACCTACTACAACCGCGGCGGCCTGGCGCTGATGGAAGTGCGCGACCAGGTGGTGCGCAACAACCGCGCCTGGGGCAACACCGACCACGGCATCATGCTGCGCACACTGCAGGACTCGGTGATCGAGAACAACGTGGTAGCCAACAACGGCCGCGGCTTCTTCATCTACGACGTCGAATATGCGCGGCTGGCCGGCAACCTGGTGGTGAACAACCGCGTCGGCGTCCACCTCTCGGCCGGCTCCACCCGCAACGAGGTCGAAGGCAACGACTTCATAGCCAACCGCGAGCAGGTGCGCTATGTCGGCTCGCGCGACGAGACCTGGGGTGCGAAGAGCGGCAACCACTGGAGCAACTACCTGGGGTGGGACCGCGACGGCGACGGCCGCGGCGACGTGCGCTACGAGGCCAACGACCTCGTCGACCGGCTGGTGTGGCGGCACCCCGCCGCGCGCCTGCTGCTGGCCAGCCCCGCCGTGCAGGCGCTGCGCCTGGTGGCGCAGCAGTTCCCGCTGCTGCGCGTGCCCGGCGTCATCGACCCGAAGCCGCGCATGAAACCCGTCCACCCCGACTGGAGCCACTGGAATGCGAACCCCCTCGAACCCTGAGATGACGGCCGTGCGCGTGCGCGGCGTCGCGAAGCAGTTCGGCGCCGTGCGCGCCGTCGACGGCGTGGACCTGGACGTGCACGCCGGCGAAGTGTTCGGCCTGATCGGGCACAACGGCGCCGGCAAGAGCACCCTGTTCAAGATGATGCTGGGGCTGCTGCGCCCCACGGCCGGCCAGATCCTGGTGCGCGGCGCGGCCACGACGGGCGCAGGCTTCCGCGCCGCGCGGCGCGGCATCGGCTACCTGCCGGAGAATGTGGTGCTGTACGACAACCTGAGCGGGCTGGAGACGCTGCGCTTCTTCGCCCGCCTGAAGGACGCGCCGCCGCAGGAATGCGAGGCGGTGCTGGAGCGCGTGGGGCTGGCGCACGCCGCCGGCCGCCCCGTGCGCGAATACAGCAAGGGCATGCGCCAGCGCCTGGGCTTCGCGCAGGCGCTGCTGGGGCATCCGCGCGTGCTGTTCCTCGACGAACCCACCACCGGTCTCGACCCGGAGGCGATCCGCGATTTCCACGCCACGCTGGAAGATCTGCGCGCCGACGGCGTCACCATCATCCTGACTTCGCACATCCTCGCGGAGCTGCAGGAGAACGTCGACCGGCTCGCGATCATGGCGAGCGGGCGCGTGCGCGCCCTGGGCAGCGTACAGGAACTGCGCGAGCGCACGCCGCTGCCGCTGCGGCTGGACCTGCATGCCGCGCCGCATGCAGTGGCCGACGTGCACCGCGCGCTGGCCGACCTGCCGGTGGACGAGCACGTGTGGCAGGAAGGGCGGCTGCGGGCGCGCCTGCCGCGCGAAGCCAAGATGCCGGTGCTGGGCGCGCTCGCCGCGCTGGGCAGCGCCGTGATCGACCTGCGCATCCACGAGCCCTCGCTCGAGGATGTGTTCTTCGGCTGTGCCGCCTGAGGGGGAAGGAAGATGGATCTCCGACAGGTCGCCTGCATCGCCCAGAAGGAATTGCGCGACCGCCTGCGCAACCGCTGGGTGCTGGCCGTGGCCCTGGTGTTCACCGTGTTCGCGCTGGTGATCGCCTTCTTCGGCGGCGCACAGCAGGGCGCCGTGGGCCTGCGCTCGATCGAGTTCACCATCACCAGCCTGGTGAGCCTGGTGATCTACCTGCTGCCGCTGATCGCGCTGCTGCTCGGCTTCGACGCCATCGTCGGCGAGCGCGAGCGCGGTTCGCTGGACCTGCTGCTGGCGCTGCCGGTCACGCGGCTGGAAGTGCTGCTCGGGAAGTACCTCGGGCTCGCTGCAGCGCTCACGCTCTCCACCGTGGTGGGCTTCGGCCTCGTGGCCGTGGTGCTGGCGCGCAATGCGACCCGCGCCGGGCTCGAGGCCTACGCCGGCTTCATGGGCAGCTCGGTCCTGCTGGGCCTGGCCTTCCTGAGCCTGGCCGTGATGCTGTCGGTGCTGGCGCGCGACCGCACCCGCGCCTCCGGCCTCGCGATCGCGCTGTGGTTCTTCTTCGTGCTGGTGTTCGACCTGCTGCTGCTGGGCCTGCTGGTCGCCAGCGGCGGCGAAAGCGGCGCGGCGGCCTTCCCCTACCTGCTGCTGCTCAATCCCGCGGACGTGTTCCGCGTCCTCAACATCTTCTCGCTCGACGACGTGCGCACCCTCTACGGGCTCACCAGCATCGTGCCTGCCGCCCTGGCCAAGCCCTGGCTGATGGCGCTGGTGATGTTCGGCTGGATCGCCGCGCCGCTGGGCATCGCCACCTGGAGATTCCGCCCATGAAGCGCCGCTTCCTGCTGCTGGCCGCCTGCGCGGCCCCGCTCGCCTCGCTCGTCGCCTGCAGCCGCGAGGAACAGGCCGCAACGCTGGCCCCGGTGGAGATCGAGGCCGGCACCACCTGCGACCTCGACGGCATGCTGCTGGCCGACTACCCCGGCCCGAAGGCGCAGATCCACTACGCCGACGCCGCGGCCCCCGTGTTCTGCTGCGACGTGGTGGAAATGTTCTCGCAACTGCTGCGCCCCGAGCAGGCCCGCGCCGTGCGCGCCGTCTACACGCAGGACATGGCCAAGGCCGACTGGAACCAGCCGCGCGGCCACTGGTTCGACGCCCGCAGCGGCTTCTACGTAGTGGGCAGCAAGAAGCGCGGGTCCATGGGTCCGACCTTCGCGAGCTTCGCCGAAGAGGCGGGCGCGCGCGCCTTCGCCACCGAGCACGGCGGCCGCGTGCTGCGCTTCGCCGAGGTCACGCCGGAGCTGGCGGACCTGCGCGGCGGCGCCCAGCACGACGCGACCATGTAGCCTTCGCTACAATACGCGGTCCAGCGGCTGTAGCTCAGTGGATAGAGTATCGGCCTCCGAAGCCGAGGGTCGTGGGTTCGATCCCCGCCAGCCGCGCCACTTTCCCCTTTCCCCTCGCCCGCGCTCCTAGGCCGACTGCTTGGCCAGGACGAGCAGGCCGCCCTGCGCGTTCGCGTTCGACGTGAACACCACGCGCAGCACATTCTTCGGCGCCGGCAGCGTCGCGATGCCGCTCAGGACGCGCTGGCTCGTGGGGCAGGTCTCGGTCACGCTCACGTCGTACACCGCAGTGCCGGTTGCGGGGCGCAGCGTGCCGGCGTAGCTACAAGCATTGCTGCCGTTGCCGGCGAGCGTGCCGTCAGAGAAGATCGCCCAGCTCACTTGCGCGTTGCCGAGCGCGCCATTCCACGTCCCCACGACATCGATCGAGAGCGACTGCACCGTGAAGCCCGGGACCGAGGCCCACTCGAACGCGGTGGCCGCAGCGCTGCCGACGATGGCCGTGCCGCTGAAGGTGCCGGCGGTGCTGGCCGTCCCGGTCGCGCTGATGGCGCTGCGCACACCGTCGCCGAGGCGGAAGTAGAAACCGCTGCCGGTGACGGTGGCATCGGTCGCGTTCACGGCCTCGCCCGTCAGCGAGACCTTGGCGACCGCCGTGGCCGCGGTGTTGTTCTCGAACACGACCCAACCCGTGCCGTCGGGCATCACCACCGCCGACGCGGCCGTCGCGCCGTCCGGCGCGGTGGTCAGGGGGCCGGCCCAGAAGCCGCGCATCGCGACGTCCGGGTCCACCAGCACCGGCGGTGGCGGATTGACGCCGCCGTCCCCGTCGCCCGCACTGCCGCCCCCGCCGCCGCAGGCCACGAGGGCCAGCGTGGAGGCAGCCAGCGTCAAGGGCAGCCGCAGGTTCTTTGGAAGAGTGAGACCGTCTTGTTTGTGCATCATCGAAGGCGCTGCCAGCCGTGACCTGGCCGGCGCC
>NZ_DASSVG010000513.1:0-5474 GCF_035706265.1 Ramlibacter sp.
GTTCCATGGCTGCCCTCGCGGCTCAGCTCTATCCCGACGTGTTCGCAGCGGTAGGGGTGCACTCCGGCCTCCCGGCCGCCGCCGCCACTGACGTGCAATCGGCCCATGCGGCGATGCGCACGGCAGCGCGCAAGACGACCGCCAGCCCGGCGTCCGCGGCAGCAGTCCCCACGATCGTCTTCCACGGCACTTCCGACCGCATCGTGCATCCCGGCAATGGCCGTCAGGTCATCCGGGAAGCGGCTGCGCAGGCGGCCTCCTGCGGCATTTCGTTGCAACGCGTGGAGCAGCAGGTGACGGTGGGCGGGCGCACCGTGACACGGACCATCTACAGGGACGCGCATCACGTGCCTCGACTCGAGCACTGGGAGATTGCCGCAGGCACGCATGCCTGGTCGGGTGGGCACCCATCCGGGTCGTACGCGGAGCCCTCGGGGCCGAGCGCGTCGGCCGCAATGATCGACTTCTTCCTCGTGCAACAGCTACCCCGCAGCGACTGACGGCTCCTATACTGGCTCTGCATGGCCAGTCAGCCGGACCCCCGCAACAACCGCATCCTCGCCGCGCTTCCGTCCGAGGAGTGGGCGCGCTGGGAGCCGGAACTCGAAGCCGTGAGCATGCCGCTGGGACAGGTGCTTTCCGAGTCCGGGGTCGTCATGACCCATGTGTACTTCCCCACCACGAGCATCGTCTCGCTGCTGTACGTGATGGAAGACGGAGCCTCGGCGGAGATCGCGGTGATCGGCAACGAAGGCCTGGTCGGCATCTCCCTGTTCATGGGGGGTGAGACGACGCCGAGCCGGTGTGTCGTGCAGAGCGCGGGCGAAGGCTTCCGCATGCGCGCTCGGGTGCTGAAAAGCGAATTCAACCGCTCCGGGCCGGTGCTGAACCTGCTGCTGCGCTACACGCAGGCCCTGATCACGCAGATGGTGCAAACGGCGGCCTGCAACCGCCATCACTCGCTGGACCAGCAGCTGTGCCGCTGGCTGCTGCTCAGCCTCGACCGCCTGCCGGCCAGCGAGCTCGTCATGACGCAGGAACTGATTGCGAACATGCTCGGTGTGCGCCGCGAAGGGGTCACCGAGGCGGCTCTCGGCCTGCAGCGCGCAGGACTGATCCGCTACCAGCGCGGCCACATCACCGTGCTGGACCGCGCCGGCCTCGAGCGCCGCACGTGCGAGTGCTATGCCGTCGTCCGGAAAGAGTACGAGCGCCTGCTGGCAGGACACACGCCGCTGTAGCCCCGGAGTGCGCAGGGTTCAGCCGCCTGTGTGCGGCTTCGTACAGACGCGGTCCGGGCCACTGCCCACAGTGCGAGAATGCAATCAGGGAGCCCCCCACGCATTGCAGGTTGGAAAAGGAGCGCTTCCATGAACACCACGAACCGCGATCCGACCGGCGGCGGCCCGGATGCCGCCGTCGACATCCGCACGTCTGCATGCGAAAGCGTTCCCTCCGCGGACGACGAGCGGCGGATGGCGGACCTGGGCATCGACCGGGACGGGCTCGACTATGTCTACAAGGCCTACCGGTACGAGAAGCTGGCTGATGCGATTGCGTATGCGCAGCTTGTGCGCTCACGCGGACTCGAAGCGGCTGAAGTTTTCCCGTCACCCCGGCGGTCCAAGCCGTTTGTTCCGCCGAGTGCCACCGACCAGGTGCTGATGGCTTCGCTTGGCGTCCGGTTCGACGGTCGCCAGTTCCGATTCGGCGGCTTTCGCTACGACCGCTTGCCCGACGCGGTCAACTACGCGCGGCAAGCAGCGTCTGCATCAAGTGAGGGGTAGTCCTCGCTTTTTCTGCAAGGCATTGCGCGCCAACTGCGACGGGCGGCCGAAGAAATGAGGCAGGACGCGCTGCACCCCTCGAATTTTGCCAGGCCTTCCACTGTTGGTGAGTGGCCCTGAACTCCCCTGCGGCGGCGTCCGGGACTGCGCCCGGTCGGCTGTTGCACCGACCCTCGGCACGCTCATCGGGCAGCATGCTCGTGCCATGCAGCATGTCGAATACAGGCGGAAGTCGGGGCAGCAACTCACGTATGCCATCGAGGCGGACGAATACGGCCGGTTCACGGTCTCCATCGGCGGAAAGCAACTGCTCCGTGGACGCGATGGCCTGTCTGCCGGCGGCCGCCATCGCGTACCGAACAAGCGGAAGGTCGCCGGTGCCATCGCGGAAGCGCAGCGCGCGATCGAGCGCCTCTCGCTGATGGAGGAGTGCTGAAGCGTGGAAGCATGGTCGGGGCGCCTCGCGGAATCGATCTCCGGCTGGCATCCCGGATGCCGTGTGACGGTGCTCGTGGCTGTACCAGCGCACGAACTCGGTCGCCCACCGGCGTGCCCACTGCCGGTCGGCGAAGCCGTCGGCCGGGAACTCGGGACGGTACTGGCCGTGCGGAGGATGCTCTTCCGTGCCCCGGAACGGCTTAGCCGCCGCCGGCCTGCGTGCGCGCCATCTCTTCCAGAAAGTGGTTGATCAGAACGCGAGTTGCCCTGTCGCGCGCCTCGACGGCGGAGCGCCATTCCTGCCACTCCGCGTCGGAATCGGACCTGTGCGACAGCGACCGGAAGCGCTCCCAAGCGGATCGCTCCTTGCTCAGCGCCGTCTCGTAGTCCTCGACCGCGGTTGCTTCATCCCCGCTACTCCGGCGGGGTGCGCCGTGTTGCGGTGAGCCTTCGACTGGCGAGAACCCGTCGCCAGCGGAAAGTTGTTGTGAACGGCGCAACTCCGCCTCGTCGCGGCTGTGTTGATCCTTCATCTGGCGTGCTTGGGTCTCGTCCATGGGGGCTGCTCCAGTCTGCACGCCATTCTGCGCCCCTGCGTCCGAGGCAGCGCGCTCGCGCAGCAAACTGATCGCTGGACTGCGGGTGGCAGCGGTCGCTCGGCCCTCGCGGCCGCGGAACAGGCCCTCCTGAATTATCCGTGGCCCGGCAACCTGCGCGAGTTGCGCCACTGCATCGAACGCGCCTGCAGCCGGGCACCCCAGGTCCGCACTGCCCGCACCTGAACCGCCCGATCGGTGGGCTCGCTGGGGTCCGCGTATTCAGGCCGATCATTCAGCCGCTGCGGCGGATCGGCTCGTTCAGGTCGGCCCCTCGTAGACGGGCGCGAAGCCGCCGCCCGGCGTCCTGAAATTCGTGGTCTGCCCTTGGTAGAGCCGGGCCGCAGTCCATTGCACGAGGCCGTCGTACACGTACTCACGCAGGTCGAACTTGAGCGGCTTGTCCGCCGCCGGATCAAGTCCGCGTTCGCCTGGAGCGACCAGCGCCTGCGCGACGTACCCGCCGCCGGAGATTTCCGACCAGACGCGCTGCGTGATCTTGTCGCCGCGGTACGCCGCACGGCTGCCGAAGCCGGCAAACGGCTTGAAGAACAGCTGCTTGCGCCGCGACCACAGTTCATCGGCATTGCCAGGATCCACGACGATCGTTCGTGGCACGCCATCCCTCAGCACCTCGCGTGTCGCCTGCGGTACCCCCAGCTCCGCGAGCAAGGCCTGATCGCTGAGCACGACCAGGTTGCGCTTGTCCGCGAACAGGGCGTGGGCCTGCGGATGCGGTGTGAGCACGACCCGGTCCTGCAGATACGCAGCCCGCAGCGCCTGCGAGCCTGAAGCCTCCAGGTAGAAGTCCGTCAGCCGGTTGTAGACGAGGTCGATCGGAACGTCCCCGGCCACGAGCTGACCCGACTGGAGGCTCAGTTCGCCGGGGTCCGCAATGACCGCGCGCAGGCCGTGGCGCTCGAACAGCCGCTGGAACAGCAGGAATTCGGGGTACAGGTACTGCTCGCCGGGACGCTCGTCCACGATGGCGATCGTCTTCAAGGGCCGGGCCCGGCCGCTGCGCCGCCATTCGGTGTGGAACATGTCGACGATGGCACGTTCGAAAGCCTCGGCGCGCGCTCCCGACGGCCCGAGCCGCTCGACGGCCAGGCAGCACGCCCGGTGGGCCCGCCCGAGGATCGCATTCAACATGGCGCCGCCGGCATTGGTGTTGATCTCGATGAGGCCGAAGCTTTCCTGCGCGACGTGGAAGTCGTACCCGAAGAACACGCCGACGGCACCCGGTGAATGGTGCGCGATCTCCGGCGATCGGGCCAGCACGAGCTCGCGGTATTGCGGCAGGGCCACCACGGATTCGATCGCCTTCACGAGCTTGCCCATGGCGTCCATGTGCGCGTGCGAAACGAATACCGGCCGCGCCGAGTAGAGATAGGGACAGCGTTCCCGCACCAGGCTCACGATCTCCGGCGAACCGAATTGCGCCTCCAGGGCATGGGCCAGGGAATTCTCGTCCAGGCTGGCGCAGAAGCAGCCCGCGTTGAGCGCGTCGATGGACGGCGAACCCAGCGTTTCAGGGAGCTCGGTGGCGACCGCGCCGGACTCCGTGCTCATGGTCGGCACTCCTCCGCCTCGGATGGCGTCTCGGCCCCGTGCAGCAGTCGCTGCAGCCGCGCAACCCCGATCGGGTCCTCGTCCAGCATCGGAAGCACCCTGGAGAGCATGGTCCTGTGCTGCCGGGGCAACCTTGATGGCCATCAACCCGGTGACCGCCGGTTCATGCGCCGCCTGGGTGCATCCGCTGCGAATGCAGGCCCTCTTCGTACCAGGGCTTGCTCCGGTTCACCACCGCGACGACGGCCAGCATGACGGGGACCTCGATCAGCACGCCGACGACCGTGGCCAATGCCGCGCCCGACTGGAAGCCGAAGAGGCTGATCGCGGTGGCCACGGCGAGCTCGAAAAAGTTGCTCGCCCCGATCAAGGCCGACGGACCGGCGACGCGATGCTCCACCCCGGCACGCCGGTTCAGCCAGTAAGCGAAAGCGGAGTTGAAGGTGACCTGGATGAGGATCGGAACGGCGAGCAGCGCGATCACCAGCGGTTGGTTCAGGATGGCCTCGCCCTGGAACGCGAACAGCAGAACCAGCGTGAGGAGCAGCGCCGCGATGGAAAACGGCCCCAGCCGCGCCACCACCGCCTCGAAGTGCCTGACGCCCTTTTGCAGCAAGGCCTTGCGCCAGACTTGCGCGATCGCCACCGGCACGACGATGTACAGGCCGACGGACGTCAGGAGCGTATCCCAGGGCACCGTGATGGACGAGAGACCCAGCAGCAGCGCCACGATGGGCGCGAACGCCACGACCATGATGGAATCGTTCAAGGCCACCTGCGACAGCGTGAAATAGGGGTCGCCCTTGCACAGCTGGCTCCACACGAACACCATGGCGGTGCACGGCGCGGCTGCCAGGAGGATGAGCCCGGCGATGTAGCTCTCGATCTGCTCCGCCGGAAGCCACGGCGCGAATACATGCCGAATGAAGATCCACCCGAGCAGCGCCATCGAGAACGGTTTCACCGCCCAGTTGATGAACAGCGTGACGCCGATGCCGCGTACGTGCGCCTTCACCTGGCCGAGGGCTGCGAAGTCGATCTTCAGCAGCATCGGAATGATCATGACCCAGATCAGGATGCC
>NZ_DASSVG010000514.1:0-4020 GCF_035706265.1 Ramlibacter sp.
GACGAGTCGCTGCTGGAGAAGCTGCTGATCTGCGAGGCCACCGAGGTCTGGAACTACAGCGCCTGCGCCGAGCAGGAGACCAACCCGCGCATCAAGGCGATGTGGGAGCGCTTCCTGGACTGCGAGCTGGGCCACCTGCAGGCCGCGATGAAGCTGTTCAAGGACGTCGAGCGGCGCGATCCGGCCGAAGTGCTGGGCGACGGCACGCTGCCGCCCGGCATCCCCTTCAAGAGCCAGCGCGAGTTCGTGCGCAAGGTGGTCGAGACCGAGGTGCAGCTGCGCAAGGACCGCACCGACTTCGTGGACGAGGCGCAGGAGCCGGCCTCCTCGCGCAAGTATCGCGAGGCGATCAACGCCGGCGGCTCGCCCTCGGAGACGGTGGCGGCGACCTACCACTGGACGCCGGGCACGGAGCTGATGCGCATGGAAGGGGCGCCGGCAGCGCCCGCCTGAGGGCGCTCAGTCGCGGCCCTGCAGCCGGAAGACGGCGCGGCGCTCGCCCACGGGGGCGCCGCGGATGCTGGTGATCACCTGGTTGCGCCAGGGCCGCAGCGCCTCGCGCTGCTGCGCGTCCAGCCAACCGAGCTGGTCCAGCGCCTCCACCGTGGCGGCGTGCAGCGCCAGCTTGTTGCCGTCGGCGATCTTGAGTGCGAGCGCCTGGCCGCGGCTGCGGCTCGCCACCACCTGCACGCCCTCGGCGCCGACTTTCGTCACCCAGTCGCCGCGGCCGGCCTGCATGAAGGCCAGGTCGTTGCGGCCGGTGCCGGAAACCAGCTCCGGGTGCGCCGTCATGGCCTCGGCGATCAGCGCGAAGCTGGCGCCGAAGCGCGTGTCGCGCGCGCCGGTGGCCAGCCGCGCGTAGCCGCGCGCGAGATGCGCCAGCGGCATGGCGTAGTTCGGGGCCGAGCAGCCGTCGATGCCCATGGCGAGCCGGTGCTGCTGCAGCCCCACCGCCTCGGCCACCGTGGCGCGGATCGCCTGCTGCAGCGGATGCGAGGGCTCCAGGTAGGTTTCGAGCGGCTGGCCGTGCTGCACGCACCAGGCCAGGAAGCCGCTGTGCTTGCCGCTGCAGTTGTGGTGGCGCTCGTCGTAGCTGCCCGGCGCCGGCGGCGGCCAGCCTCCCAGCTCCGCGTAGTAAGGGACGTGGCAGCCGCACTGCAGGCGCTTGTAGCCCACGCCCGCCTTGGCCAGGATCTGGTCCACCTGCTCGACGTGCATCGCTTCGCCGCTGTGGCTGGCGCACAGCAGGGCGAGGTTGGCGCTCGTCAGCCCGAAGTGGCGCACGCCCCCGCCCTGCACGAAGGGCAGCGCCTGCAGCGGCTTGAGCGTGGAGCGGGTGAAGGTGAGCCACTGCGGGTCCCCCGCATGCGCGAGCACCTCGCCGTGCGCGCCCGCGAGCACCACGGCGCCGAAGTGCACGCACTCGCGCGTGCCGCCGCGGAAGGTTTCGACCAAGGGGACCAGCGAGGTCATGCATGCATTGTGCGCCGGGCGGCGCCTGGCGTGACGGCTTGCCGGGCCGGCGATGCCGCCCTCACCGCCCTGGCTGCAGCAGCGCCACCGCGCCCGAGAAGGTGAGGAAGGCGGCCGCGGTGGTGAGCAGGATGATGCGCGCGATGCGGCCCGTGTCGGCCCCGAAGCGTTCCGCCAGCAGCGAGACGTTGCTGGCGCTGGGCAGGGCCGCCACCAGCACCATCACGCTCAGGGCGAAGGGATCGAGCGGCAGGCCCGCGGCGCGCATCGCCATGCCCAGGCCCCAGACCAGCAGGGGATGCAGCACCAGCTTCGCCAGCGCCACCGGCACGAAATCGCGCGCCGGCATCGGCCCGTGCTCGCCGGCGGCAGCCACGGCCTGCGAGCGCGCCAGCACCGCGCCGATGGTGAACAGCGCCACCGGCGAGGCCGCGTCGGCCAGCAGCCCGATCGTGTCCATGATCGGTGCGACCGGCTTGCGCCCGATCGCCGAAGCCAGGCCCCCGAGCAGGATCGACCACGGCATCGGGTTGAGCGCCACGCCCTTGAGCGCCTTCCTGGCCGCTTCGCGGGCGCCGTGCTGGTCCGCCCCATCGAGGCGCGAGAGTGCAATGCACAGCGAGCTCGTGATCACCAGGTCGATCAGGATCGTGAGGATCGCCGGCCCGGCCGCGCGCGGCCCGAGCAGCGCCACCAGCAACGGCACGCCCATGAAGCCGGTGTTGGGAAAGGCGGCCACCAGCGCGCCGAAGGAGGCGTCGTTCCAGCGGATGCGCGCGTTCATGCTGAATTTCACGGTGCCGGCCACCATCAGCAACGCGCAGGCGAGCCACAGCACCAGCCCCGCGGGATCGAGCATCTGCGCGATCGGAGTGTTGGCGCCGAAGCGGTAAAGCAGGCAGGGCAGCGCGAAATACAGCACGAAGCCGTTCAGCCCGCCGATGGCCTCGAAAGGCAGCATGCGGCGGCGCGCGGCAATGTAGCCCGCGAGCACGAGGGCGAAAAACGGGAAGGTGACCTGCAGGACGGCGAGCACGGGCCGTATTGTCGCGAACGCGGGGCCGGGCCCGGGGCTGCAGGCTTGCCCGGAGCTGTCAAGCGGCCCCCGTCGTGCCTGGGCAACGCGCCGGGTCTTGCCGGCCGCCAGGCCCCATCGCCCGTATGATTCGCCCTCTCCCGCAGTACCCGAATGTCCGGACTCAACCTCGCCCAGCAAGAAGCCGTCAACTACCTGCATGGTCCCTGCCTCGTGCTGGCCGGCGCGGGCTCGGGCAAGACGCGCGTCATCACGCACAAGATCGCGCGGCTGATCCAGACCGGGCTGGAGGCCAACCGCATCGCGGCCATCACCTTCACCAACAAGGCCGCGGCGGAGATGCGCGAGCGCGCCAAGTCGCTGGTGGGCAAACCCGCCAAGGACCTGGTGATCTGCACCTTCCACGCGCTGGGCGTGCGCCTGCTGCGCGAGGACGGCAAGGTGCTGGGGCTGAAGCCGCAGTTCTCGATCCTCGATTCCGACGACGTCACCAGCATCCTGAAGGACGCCGGCGGCACCACCGACGCGGCCACCGCGCGCCAGTGGCAGTGGGCGATCAGCCTGTGGAAGAACGTGGGCCTCAACGCCGCCCAGGCGCTGGCGCAGGCCAAGGACGACAACGAACGCGTCACCGCCACCATCATGGCGCGCTACGAGGAGCGCCTCGCGGCCTACCAGAGCGTGGACTTCGACGACCTGATCGGGCTGCCGCTGAAGCTGCTGCGCGACTTCGACGAAGTGCGCGAGAAGTGGCAGCGCAAGCTCGGGCACGTGCTGGTGGACGAATACCAGGACACCAACGCCACCCAGTACGAGCTGCTGAAGCTGCTGGTGGGTGAGCGCGGGCGCTTCACCGCCGTGGGCGACGACGACCAGTCGATCTACGGCTGGCGCGGCGCCACGCTGGACAACCTGCGCAAGCTGCCGCAGGACTATCCGGGCCTGAAGGTCATCAAGCTGGAGCAGAACTACCGCTCCACCAGCGCCATCCTGCGCGCGGCCAACAACGTCATCCAGCCGAATCCGAAGCTGTTCCCCAAGACCCTGTTCTCGGAGCTGGGCGAAGGCGAACCGGTGCGCGTGGTCGACTGCGACAACGAGGAGCACGAGGCCGAGCGCGCCGTGGCGCGCATCCAGTCGATCCGCGCCAACGGCGGCGGCAAGGACTGGAAGGACTTCGCGATCCTGTACCGCGCCAACCACCAGGCCCGCGTGCTGGAACAGGCGCTGCGCAAGGCGCAGATCCCCTACAAGGTCTCGGGCGGCCAGAGCTTCTTCGACCGCGCGGAGATCCGCGACCTGTGCGCCTGGCTGCGCCTGTGGGTCAACAACGACGACGATCCGGCCTTCCTGCGCGCGGTGACCACGCCCAAGCGCGGCATCGGCCACCAGACGCTCTCGTCGCTGGGCGTGTTCGCCAGCCAGTACAAGCTGTCGCTGTTCGAGGCCCTGTTCTCGTCCTCGCTCGCCTCGGTTCTGAATGCGCGCGCCCTCGGCAGCCTGCACGAATT
>NZ_DASSVG010000515.1:0-2463 GCF_035706265.1 Ramlibacter sp.
CGTGGCCGCGGCGGGCGGCGCCGCGGCGGCGCCGCTGCTGGCGCCGGCCTGTCCGCCCTGCCACTGCCACATCTCGGTCATGGTGGCCGTGCCCTGCCCGCCCGGCACCTGCGCGGAGGGCGCCGGTGCGCCCGGCGCCCCCATCGCGTTGGTCTGCGGCTGCGCGGGTGGCGTCGCCGGCTGCGCCTGCGGCGGCGTCGCGGCAACCTGCGGCGGCGCGCCTTCGGATCCTGGCAGCACGGTGTCGTCCGGCAGCGAGGCCTGCGGCGGCTGCACTGTCGTCTGCGGCGGCGACGGGTCGCAGCCCTGCAGGCCCAGTGCGGCAACGGCCGCGAGCAGCGCGAGTTGCCAGCGCGTCCTCATGCCTGCACCTCCACCGTCATGCCGGGGCCGGCGAGCGTGGACAGCCGCAGCACGTCCCAGTTGGTGAGGCGCACGCAGCCGTTGGTGGTGACGCGCGCCATCTGCGACGGTTCGGCCGTGCCGTGGATGCCCGCGTGCTCCTTGCTCAGGCCCAGCCACATCACGCCCACCGGGTTGTTCGGGCCCGGCGGCAGCTTCAGCTTCTGGTCGCTCTTGGGCTCGCGCAGCAGCGAGGGGTCGTAGCTGTAATCGGGATTCTTGGCCTTGGTGACGATCTGCAACTGCCCCAGCGGCAGCGGCGGCTCGCCCAGGCTGATCGGGAAGGCGCCCAGCACCCGGTCGGCGCCCAGCACGTACAGCACCTTGTCGGACTTGTCGATGCGCAGCGCGACGGCGCCCGCCGGCGCTGCCGTGGCGCGGCCGACGTCGGTGACCACGATCGCCTGCCCCGCCTGCGCGGGCCGGCCCTTGTTGAGGGCGGCGAGCAGCTTGGGGCTCATGTGGAAGCGTTCGCTGATCGCCTCCGCCATGTTCTGGTAGCCGAGCGAGGGCAGCTGCGCCTCCAGCTCGGGATCGCCGGGAATCTTCACGAACGGACCGTTGATGTCGGCGTCGGTCAGCACGTAGGTGGCGAACGCAGGCGCGTTCTGCGGCGCCAGCGCCTGCCAGGTCGCCTCGTCCATCTTGCCCGTCACCGGCAGGCCGCGCGAGACCTGGAAGGCCTTGACCGCGCGCTCCATGTTGGCGCCGAAGCTGCCGTCGATCTCGCCGACGGAGAACCAGGCGCGATCGAGCAGCACCTGGGCGCGGATCACCTCGGGCCCCTTGGCGCCCTTGGCGAGCGCCGGCATCGAGGTGTCCGCGTTCAGCTGCTGGATGTGCTGGGTCGCGTCGGCCGGGAAGTTGGCCGGCACGACGGACTTCGATTTGCTGGAGGAAGCGTGGTGCGATTTGCTGGCATGCGTGGCAGCGGGCGCGGTGGCCGGCAGGGCCGCGAGGCCCAGCGGCAGCGCCAGCGCCAGCGCACGCAGCAGGAAGGAATGCTTGGGCATGGCAAGGCTCCAATGAGGAATGCCTTACCGTAGCGCTGCGGCGCGAGGATCCTTGTAGTCACGCAGCCAAGCAGCCGGTCGGCGGCGGCTTGCTGGAGCGACGAAGGTATTACCGGGGTGGCTCTGCCTCGGGCCCGCGGCCCGCGGCCGGAGCGAGCCCCGGCTCGCGCGCCACGTCCGCCAGGAAGTCGCTGCCACTGAGCTCGCTCACCGTGCCCGCTTCGCGCAGCCAGCGCGGGTAGCGGGTGCGGAAGTCGGCCACCAACTCCGCCAGAGGCAGGTCGTGGAAGCGGCCGCGGTCCACCAGGTACTCCATGTGGCGCTGCCCCGACTTGTCGAACGGGTGGTAGATCGAATCCTCGCGGCCGTCGAACTCCAGCGGCAGCAGGCCGAAGCGCTCGCACAGCGTGAGGTTGAAGGCCGGCGTCGCCTTGACCCAGCGGCCTTCCAGCCACAGGTCCGCGTAGCCGTGCCAGGTGAAGATGTCGGTCTCCATCGTCTCGCGCATGCGCTGGGTGGAGAGATGGTTGCGTACGTCGGCGAAGCCCATGCGCGCCGGGATGCCGGCGGCGCGGCAGGCCGCTGCCAGCAGCGCCGCCTTGGTGACGCACCAGCCATAGCCGATCTCGATCACCGTGCTCGCGCGCATGCCGCGCTCGCTCAGGTCGATGCGGTAGGGGTCGTAGCGGAACTCGTCGCGCACCGCGTAGTACAGCGCCACCGCGCGCTCGCGGTCGGTCTCGCCGCGGGCGTGGCGGGCCGCGAATTCACGCACGAGGGCATGGTCGCTGTCCACGATGGAGGCGGACGCGAGGCAGGTCTGGGGATCGTCGATGGACATGCTGTTCCCGGAAGTTCAGACGAAGCGCACCGCCAGCGGCGCGAGCGGAGGATCGAATTCTGCGCTCCAGCGCTCGCCGCGGTGCACCGGCCACGCATCCGTCCACGTGCCGGTGGTCACCACGTCGCCGGGCTGCAGGTCCGGCGCGCCGGGGCAGTCGCGCAGCGCCGCGAGGAAGTGCGCCAGGGCGTGCAGCGGGCCATCGAG
>NZ_DASSVG010000516.1:0-6091 GCF_035706265.1 Ramlibacter sp.
GTTTGTCCGCCTCCTCCATGTCCTCCGGCGCGGATGAGTGCTCAGCCCCGGGCTGTCGCCGCGCCCGCGCCTCCCCCTTTACTTCCGGAGTCGGACAAACCCGTCCTGCGCCTGCGCCGCGCGATCGACGGGCGATCATCCTCCGCGAAACGCCGTGACACAGCGCTGCGCCGTGCGTGAGGTGGCCCGAGCAGGACTCCCCGAGTGCGTTTCCCGGAGGCGCGTTTGCCGCGGCGCAGGCCCGGAGGGGGTTTGTCCGGCTCCGGAGGTAAAGGAGGAGGCACTGGCTTCAGCCAGTGCCGGGGGACACGGAGTGAGCCGGACAAACCCCCTCCGGGCCGACCAGAGGTCACCGCGTTGCCCCAGCGGCCCAGCCAAGGGGCTCGCCCCCTGAGTAGACGCGGATTGCGCCTTCGCGGGAAAGACGCGCCGCCCTCACCCGCGCTTCACGCCGCGAGGCGGTCGGCCGACTTCTTCGCTTCCTGGCGCTCGTAGGCGGCCAGGCAGCGCTCCTTCGTGACTTCCACCGCGTTGACCAGGAAGTCGAGGGTGTAGGCGCGCAGCAGGTGCGGCTGTTCCGCCTGGATCCACGACTTCAGGCCGGCGCGCCCGTAGCGCTGGATGCCGGCGAAGGTGGTTGGATCCCAATGCCAGTTCAGGTCCAGCAGGTGGAAGGCGGCGTTGTAGGCGTGGCGATGCGCTTCGGACTCGGCGTCGGTGGCCGCGGGGGCCTGCAGTTCGTGCAACACGTTCCATCTCCTTCGAGGTTCGTCTCGAGAGGCAATGTAGGGACGCCAGCCGATAAAGGATAGTGAAAGTATTTGATGCGAACCATCACCCTGAGGTGATGATTCGCGTCCGGTCCGCGCTTACTGCGCGTTGACGGGTTGGCCGGCCAGGTGGCGCACGTCGGTGGTGACGCGGCGCGCGGCCAGCCAGGCCGAGCCGCTGTCCTCGCGCGTCATGGCGTTCACGGCCTCGCGGCTCGCGATGTATTCGGCCTTCACGTCGGCGCGGGTGCGCGTGCCCTGGAAGGCCTTGAGCGGGTTGTACGAGGTGGACCAGGGGTTCACGCCGGACTGCTTGTAGGCCGCGAGTTCGGCCTGCACCTGGGCGCGGGTGGCCTGGCCGGCGGCGGAAGCGGCGAACTGGCCGCTCGGATCGGCGCTTTCGGCATGGGCGGCGAAGGCGGCGAGGGACAGGGCGGCGACGAGGAGACTGGAGCGGTTCATGGTGCTTCCTTTGGTGTTGGCGTTGACGATGGAGACACTGTATTCCTCCGCCTGGAGACAAAAAACAGCGCCGTGAGCAAGCTTCAATTGCAGTAAATGCAATAATCCGGGCATGGACAGGCTGCAATCGATGAGGGTGTTCCAGCAGGTGGTGGACGAGGGCGGCTTCGCCGCGGCCGCCCGCAAGCTGGACCTGACCCCGGCCGCCGTGACGCGGCTGGTGAGCGACCTGGAGAAGCACCTGGGCGTGCGGCTGCTGCAGCGCACGACCCGGCGGCTCTCGCTCACGCCGGCCGGCGAGGTCTACCTGAACCGGCTGCGCTCGATCCTGAGCGAGATCGACGAAGCCGACGCGATGGCGCATGCGCACAGCCGCGAGATGAGCGGCACCGTGCGCGTGCTGGCCCTGCCGGTCGTGGCCACGCACATCATCGCGCCCGCGATCGCCGACTTCCAGCGCCAGTACCCCGAGATCCTGCTGGAACTGCACGTGCAGGACGCCGTGGATCCCAACCTGGAGGACTACGACCTCACGGTCCTCAACGGCTCGCTGCCGGTGCCCTCGAGCGCGGTGGTGCGCACGATCATCGAAGTGCAGGCGGTGTTCTGCGCCGCCCCGAGTTACCTCGAGCGCTTCGGCGAGCCGGCCTCACCGCAGGACCTGGCGCGGCACCGCTGCCTGCGCCTGCGCACCCCGGGCACCCGGCTGCGCAGCATGACCCTGATCGACCCCACCAACGCCGACCGCGCGCTGGAAGTCGAGATCCCGGTGGTGGTGCACGCCAACCATACCGACACGCTGCTGCGCGCCACCGTGCACGGCGCCGGCATCAGCAGCCAGCCGCTGGACCTGATCGCGCCTCTGCTCAAGAGCGGCCACCTCAAGCGCGTGCTGGCGCCGTGGATCACCAATCGCCTGAGCCTGGTGGTGGCCCTGCCGACGCGCAAGTACATGCCGGCGCGCACGCGCGCCTTCCTCGACCACCTGGTGGACCACACGCGACGCAGCCTCTCGGGGCTGGGGCTGACGGAGCTGGACGTAGCGGTGTGAGGCGCTACGACTGCGCGGGCACCAGTCGCAGCCCGACCCACGCGGCGCCGATGACGGCGTTGACGGGCACGCTCAGCGCGCAGGGCACGTAGAACAGCACCGAGAACCCCGGCGCGTGCAGCAGCGATTCGACGGTGGCGCCGAGCCCGTAGAAGAACAGGCCGCACCACATCCAGCGCCGCATGTAGGTGGGCAGCCAGCGGGCCTGGTCGCGGTTGTGGCGCCAGGCGGCTGCGCGTTCGAGAAGGTTGCCGCGGTTGACATCCTTGAAGAGCCAACCGAAGAAGAAGTAGCGGTACAGCAGTGTGCCGAAGGACATGATCGTACTCACCCGATGCCGGACCATGGCCCCGCCACGACCGGCTGGGAACATGTTGCCCTTTTGTAGCGTGGCCGCCCGTGCGTGTCCATGCCCCGTTGGCGTAGGAACCCGTCCGCGCTTGATGCGCCTCAAGCGGGATCGACAACGGGCTCCTACAGGGCCATCCCGGCCCTTGCGCGAGCATGGAGGCTCGTCGCTTCGGGAGCCCCGCCATCGCGCATGCCGCCGTCAGGGTGACGCACGGCAGCCGCGTCATCGATCCCTCCACCGGCCTGACCAAGCTGGACCTGGTGCGCTACTACGCGCAGGCGGCGCCATGGGCGCTGCCCCACCTGCAGGGCCGGCCGGCCTACATCCGGCGCGCGCCGCTGGGCATCCACGCGCCCATGCGCTTCGTGCAGCATCCGACCGGCATCCGCGGCCTGAAGGGAACGGACCCGACGCTGTGGCCGGGGCACGAACCGGCGATCGCGTTCGAGACCGCGGAAGACCTCGTCGCCGCGGCGCAGTTCGGCATGATCGAGCTGCACACCTGGAACTCCACGTCGCGGGCGATCACGCTGTCGGACCGCATCGTGTTCGACCTCGACCCGGGGGAGGGCGTCGCCTGGGAGCAGGTGCAGGAAGGGGCCCTGCTGGTGCGCGCGCTGCTGCAGGAGCTGGGCCTGCAAAGCTGGCTCAAGACCACCGGCGGCAAGGGCCTGCACCTGTTCGTGCCGCTGCGGCCCGAGCGCGATTACGAAACCGTGCGGGGCTTCTCCGAGGCCGTGGTGGCGCACATGGCCCGCACCATCCCGCAGCGTTTCGCGGCCAGGCTGGGGCCGCGCAACCGCGTGGGCCGCATCTTCATCGACTACCTGCGCAACGGCTGGGTGCAGTCCACGGCGGAAGCGTTCTCGGCCCGCGCGCGGCCCGGGCTGGGCGTGTCGCTGCCGGTGCGCTGGGAGGAGCTCGATGCGCTGGCGGGCGGCGACCACTGGAACATCGTGAGCGGGCCCGAGCGGCTTGCGGGCCTGAAGAAGGACCCTTGGGCGGACTACTGGAAGAAGCCGCAGCGGCTGGGGCCGGCGCTGGACCTGCTGCGGCCGGCCACCTAGACGGTGGCATCTACCATCCGCTCTCCGGGCTTCAGCTCGTCGAGCAGGATCTGCACTTCGGGCGCGCCATCGAGGTTCAGGGCGCCGCCGTCGCGTGCATCCGCCACCGCGGTGAACTGGCCATCGAGCCAGAGGAAGTGCAGCTTGCGGCCGATCTCGCGCAGCGCTTCCTCCGCGGTGAAGAAGCCGCTGCCGTGTTCCTGGTTGCCATCGAGCCGGAAGCACCAGCCGCGGCCCTCCTGGCGCAGTTCGCCGAGGTCGATCACTTTCTGGTCCACGTTGCGGGCGTACACGCGGTCGCCGGCCGCATACAGCGTGAAGGGTTGCTGGCGCCGGGGCGCGGGTGCATGGGCGAGGTCGTCGAGGTGATCCATCCGGAAGTCCTCCGTTGCGTCACCTCCAATCTGCGGCCCGTCCGCGCGGGGGCCTGTAGGACGCCGCCGGTTAGCGTTGCATTCCGAGGGCCAGCAGGCCGATGACTACCAGGGCGAGCCCGCGCTGCTCGGCCCGCGCGAGCCGCTCGCGCAGCAGGCGGCGCGACACCAGGTAGCTGAACACCACTTCCACCATGCCCAGGGTGCGCACGTTGGCGGCGGTCGTGAGCGCGAAGGCAGTGAACCAGCCGATGGAGGCCAGCGCGCCCATGGCACCGGCGAGCGTGGAGACGCGCCAGGCCGTCGCCGTGGCGCGCAGGGACTGCGGCGAGCGCAGCGCCAGCCAGCCTCCCAGCAGCACGGTCTGCAGCGTCTGCGCCAGCAGCACGCCCCAGGCGCCCGCGAGCCAGGCGGAGGTCTCCGGCAACTGCAGCGCCGCACCGCGATAGCCCACGGCGGAGAGCGCGAAGCCGGCGCCGGAGGCGAGCCCGTACCAGGCCGCGCGGCTGTGCCAGGCGCCGCCTTCCACTGCGCCCGGCTTGCGCGGCAGCGACAGCATCACCACGCCGGCCGTGGCCAGTGCCATGGCGACCAGGGTCCAGCCGCCGGGCAGCTCGCGCAGGAACGCGGCGCCGAACAGGGCGACCTGCAGCGCATCGGTCTTGGAGTAGGCCACGCCCACCACGAAGTTGCGCTCCTTCATCGCGGAGAGCAGGAAGGCGGTGGCGGCGAGCTGGCCCAGGGCGCCGAGCAGCAGCCAGCCGAAGTAGCCGGCGCCGAAGTGCGGCACCGGCGCTGCCGTGGCCGGCACGGCGTGCAGCAGCGCGACCCAGAGCGCCGCGAAGGGGATGCCGTAGAGGAAGCGCGCCAGCGTCGCACCGAGCGTGCCGGCCTGGGCCACCAGAGAGCGCTGGGCCGCATTGCGCGCAGTCTGCGCCAGGGCCGCCCACAGCACGATGGGCAGCCAGAGCCAGGCCGGCGTGCTCAATGGGTGCAGCTGCCGCCGACGGCCCGCGTGAAGAACTGCCCCTTGGCCAGCGCCAGCAGGCCGCTGGCGGCGACGATGCGCAGCTCGTTGCCCTGCGCCAGCAGGTCCATCGTGTGGTCACGCTGCGGATCGGCCCGCAGCAGCGGCCCTTCCATGTGCCCGGTCAGCACGTGCACCCGGCCGCGCTTGGTCAGCCGGGCCTCGACGCGCTGGTATTCCTGCGCGATCTCCAGCGCGTAGCTGTGCAGCAGGCCGGCGCCGCACCACAGGCCCGCCACCATGACGGGCGCGCGTGCAGGCACCGCTTCCGTGCCTTGCGGCACGGGCGAGGCGAACGCAGCCGGCGACAGGACGGCGCCGCCCAGCAGGGCAGCTGCGGCGGCGAGGGAACGGACGGGCGACAGCATGGCGCGCAAGATACCACCGCCGGGCGCGCTTCGCGCTTCAGCGAGGTAAAGAGTGCCTCAGCGGTGGGGGCGTACGCGGACCGGCCGCGGCCGCTGCAGGAAGGTGGGATCCGGCCAGGTGGCGAGCCACTGCGGCCGCCAGGCCAGCAGCAGGCTCACGACGGCGCAGGTCCAGGAGCCTTCGCCGAGCGCCAGCAGACCGATCGCCACCCGCTGCAGCTCGCCGGTCGGGCCCACCAGCGACTGGCCCATGGCGGCGCCGGCCAGCGCGCAGCTCGCCAGGGCCAGCATCGGCACGAAGAAGCCGCGCCCCATCAGGTAGGCCACCGGATTCGGCCCCAGCGCCTTGCGCACCGCGTGCCCCACCAGCAGCATCAGCGTGGCCGGCAGCACGCCGCTCCACACCGTGAGTTCGAGCGCGTGCGCCGGCGAGGCGCCGCAGGTGAGCATGGTGCTGAAGCCCGCCAGCGTCACGACCGGAATCGCCAGTGGCCAGCCGATCATCAGCAGCACCAGGGGCGCGCCCGACCAGTGCAGGGGAAAGGGCAGGGCCGCGAGCCCCGGCCAGCTCCACAGCCAGGGCAGCAGCGTCAGGCTGGCGAGAAAGGGCGTGGCCAGCG
>NZ_DASSVG010000517.1:0-10807 GCF_035706265.1 Ramlibacter sp.
ACCCAGCCTTCCACCTTGGCGTCCATCCAGGTGAGCTGGTAGCCCTCGGCGCCCTGCCGCAGCAGGCCGTCGCGCTGGTCCACGCCGATGTTGAAGCGCGTGCCGCGCAGGTGGTGCTCGATGATCGAGCAGAAGCAGGGAATCGCGTGGCGCAGCGTGAGCCGGTCTCCCGTCACCTGCACGTAGCGGTCCATCGCGTGGAAGAACCACAGCGTCGCATCGGCCGTGTGGTACAGGCCCTCGTTCTGCCCTTCCGGGAACATGTTGGGGATCAGGCCGTCCTTCACGTAGTGCAGGAAGGTGCGCAGGATGTAGCCGGCTTCCGAGTGGCGGCCGGTGGTGAGCGTCAGCCCCTCGAGGCTGATCATGGTGTCGCGCCCCCAGTCGGTGAACCAGTGGTAGCCGGCGATCACCGTGCGGGCCTGGTCGCCCTCGGCCTGCGCGCGCGCCGCATCGGCCTGGCGGCTGAAGGGCGAGATGATGAACTGGTCGGCGGCCAGCACGAGTTCGCCCGCGCGGCCGCTGCGCGCCGCCGGGTCGGCCTGTTCCAGCAGGCGCTCGCGCCGCGCGTGTTCGGCATTGAGGGCCTGCTGCGGCGTCAGCGCGTGGATCGTGTCCCAGCTCTCGGTGGAGGCGACCAGCGTGCATTCCTCGCCCGGCTGCAGCTCGGCGCGGAAGCGCCCCGGCGTCCAGACCCGCCCGCGCGCCGCATAGCCGCGCGCCGCCTCCAGCCGGTAGAAGAACTCCTCGAAGTTGCCGCCTTCCAGCACCAGCTGCGCCTCGCGCCCCAGCAGCGTCATGCGCAGCGGCGGCAGCTGGGGATGGCTCTCGGAGTGCACCTCGAAGCGCGAGCTCAGCACGTGCAGGCGGCACGGTTCGTCATAGGACTCGTCGACCGGATGCTCGTGGCCCCGGAAGTGCAGGCGCGGGCGCAGGATCAGCCGCACGCCCTGGCCGCCGGCCGTCATGCGGTAGTTCACGTGCACCGTGTTCTGGCCATAGGGCAGCACGATCCGCTTCTCGATCACCGCATCGCCGACGTGGTACGTCCACACCGGCAGGCCCATCTCGAGGCGGAACTCGGTCAGGATCTCCGGCAGCTCGTAAGGCTGTTCGGGCCGCTCCTCGCCGGCCAGGCGAATCGTGCGCCGGTCCGGCAGCCGCACCCATTCGCCCAGGTGGCTGAGCATCACGGTGCGGCCGATCGGCGTCGGCAGGGCGGCGATCAGCAGGCCGTGGTAGCGGCGCGTGGCCACGCCCGCGATCGAGCCGGAGGCATAGCCTCCGAGCCCGTTGGTCACGAGCCACTCGCGCGTCAGCAGCCGTTCGGGGTGTTCATTGTTGCCCCCCCAGGGCATCTTGTTCAGGATGGCTTCGGCCATCGGTTTCCTCCAGGCGGACAGGTTCCAGGACCGCGAGCGCATGCGCCGGCAGGCACCAGCCGTGCTCGCCGTCCGGTTCGTTCATTCCGTTGCCGCCCCAGCGCGGGTCCTCGCTGTGGCACAGCAGCTTCCAGCGCATGCCGTGCGGGGGCGCGAGCAGCGGCTCGGGCATCGGCTGCAGGGGCAGCGTGGGCCCGAGGTTCACGAGCAGCAGGCGGTCGTCGCCCGCGTCGCCGAGGAAGCGCAGCAGGAAGGCCTCCGGCCCGAGCACCGCGCCGTGCATGCGGCTCGCGTCGGCGCGCGCGAACACTGCGTCCTCGCGGCGCAAGCGCAGCAGGTCGCGGTGCATCTGCAGCACCTGCGCATGGCGTTCTCGCTCGGCGTGGTCCAGCTTGCATCGTCGGAACGTTTCTTCGTCGGCGGGCGTGGCGAGCAGCTTGCCACCTTCCTCGCTCGCGATGTTGGGAAACTGCCGCAGGAAGTCGTGCCGGCCCTTGCGGATCAGCCGGTTCAGCTCCTCCTCGTGACGCGCGAAGTAGAGGAAGGGCGCGCTGGCCGCGAACTCCTGGCCCTGGAACAGCAGCGGCGTGCCGGGCGCGAGCAGCAGCAGCGCCGTGAGGGCGCGCAGGCGTCCGGGGCTGGTGAGCTGGTGCAGCCGCTGGCCGCGCGCGCTGTTGGCCACCTGGTCGTGGTTCTGCAGGAACTGGATGAAGGCGCTGGCCGGCAGGTCCAGCGCGGGATGGCCGCGCCGCTGCTTCTGCCACGCGTACCACTGGCCCTGGTAGAGGAAGCCCCACTTCAGCGCCGAGATCAGCTCCTGCGGCGTGCCGCGCGTTTCCGTGAAGTAGGCGTCGCACAGGCCGGTGGCCGCGACGGTGGCGCTGTGGTGGAAGTCGTCGTTCCACATCGCATCGAGGCCCATGCCGCCGCGCTCCACCGGCCGCGCGAGCTCCGCGTGCTGCGGCTCGTTCTCGGCGCTGAGGTAGATGCCGCGCCGCCCTGCCGCGGCCCGCGCCGCCTGCGCGATCTCCGCCACGATGTGGGTAGGGCTGGCATCGAACAGGCATTGCGTCGCGTCGAGCCGCAGGCCGTCGAAGTGGAATTCGCGGATCCAGTACTCGGCGTTGCAGCGGAAGAACTCGCGCACGGGCGCGCTGTGCTCGCCGTCGAAGTTGACGGCCTCGCCCCATTCGTTCTCGTAGCGCTTGCTGACGTAGTGGGGCGAGAAGCGACCGAGGTAGTTGCCGCTCGGGCCGAAGTGGTTGTAGACCACGTCGAGGATCACCCCGAGGCCGACCGCATGGGCGCGGTCGATGAAGCGCCGCAGTTCGTCCGGCGTTCCGTACAGGCGGGTGGGCGCGAACAGGTTGACGCCGTCGTAGCCCCAGCCGAAAGGGCCGTTGAATTCGTTCACCGGCATCAGTTCGATCAGCGTGATGCCCAGGTCCTTCAGGTAGGGCAGGTGCCGCTCGGCGGCGGCATAAGTGCCTTCGGGCGTGAAGGTGCCCACGTGCAGTTCGTAGAGCACCTGCCCTTTGGCGCCGACACCCGGCCAGGCGGCATCGGTCCATTCGAAGCCATCGAGCGCCACGATCTCCGAAGGCCCGTGCGGGCCTTCCGGCTGCCAGCGCGAGGCGGGGTCGGGCAGGGCTTCCTTGCCGTCGAGGCGGAAGCGGTAGCGCATGCCGGGCCGCGCCGCCTCCACCAGGCCGGAGAAATAGCCTTCGCCTTCGCGGCGCAGCGGGGTGGCCGGTGCGGCCGCGCCCTCGAACACGGCGTCCACCTGTCGCGCGGCCGGCGCCCACACGCGGAAATGGGTGCCCTCGCCCGGCCGGTATTCCGCTCCGATGGGGAGCCGTCTTGCTGTCGTTGCCACGGTCAGGCGCTGCTCCGGAAGTCCACGGCCATTTTGCAGTGGCCCCGCGCGGCCGTGGGGTGAGGGTGAGCGCCTGTGTCCGGCCGCAGGCTCTGCAGCAGCGCCTACTGCAGCCGGATCTCGCCGTCGAAGTGCACCTGCAGTTTCAGGCCGGGGATCTCCAGCGTCATGCGGGCGGGGAAGGACTCGTTGCCGGCGATGGCCTGCTCCTGCAAGGCCTTGGCCACGGCCTGCTCCATCTCGCGCTGCGAGCTGACGCCGACCATCTTGAGGAACTTGCGCAGGCTGATGTTGAACGCTTCGTCATCCATGGCGGATCTCCTTCGGCCCGATGATCGCGCAAATCCCCGCGGCCGCAGTCCGGCTGCGCTTGATGCAAACTCGGCGTCATGCAGTACACCTCGCTTGCCTACCCGCTGGCCGCCCCGGCCCCGGGCCAGTCCACCTGCGTCGCGCCCGGCGTGCACTGGATCCGCCTGCCCATGCCCTTCCGGCTCAACCACATCAACGTCTGGGCGATCGAGGATGGGGAGGGCTGGACGCTGGTGGACACCGGCGTGCGCACCGAGGAGACCACCGCGGCCTGGCAGCACCTGCTGGCGACGCCGCCCTTCGACCGGCCGCTGGCCCGGATCATCGTCACCCACATGCACCCGGACCACATCGGCATGGCCGGCTGGCTGTCGCGCAAGTCCGGTGCGCGGCTGTGGATCTCGCGGCTGGAATACCTCGCCTGCCGGGTGCTGGTGTCCGACACCAGCCGCGACGCGCCGCCCGATGCGCTGCGCTTCTTCCAGGAGGCGGGCTGGAGCGTCGATGCGGTGGACGAGTACCGCGCGCGCTTCGGCAACTTCGGCAAGAACATCCACGCGCTGCCGGACAGCTTCCGCCGCATCGTGGACGGCGAGGTGATCCGCATCGGCGGGCACGACTGGGAGGTCGTGGCCGGCAAGGGCCATTCGCCCGAGCACTCCTGCCTCTACAACCGCACGCTGAAGCTGCTGATCTCGGGCGACCAGGTGCTGCCGAAGATCTCGTCCAACGTGTCGGTGCATCCGATCGAGCCGGATGCGAACCCGATGGCGGACTGGTTCGAGTCGCTCGACGTGCTGGAGCGGCGCGTGCCCGACGACGTGCTGGTGCTGCCGGCGCACAACGAGTGCTTCCACGGCCTGCATGCGCGCATCGCGCAGCTGCGCGAAGGCCAGGCCGCGGCCTTCGAGCGCCTGCGCACCGCGCTGCGCGAGCCGCGCCGCGTGCCCGACACGTTCGAGGCCTTGTTCAAGCGGCCGATCCGCGAGGCCGACGGCCACCTGTTCAGCCTGGCCACCGGCGAGGCGATCGCCTGCCTGAACTACCTGGTGCGCCAGGGCGAGGCGCGCAAGGTGTTGCGGGAGGGCGTGGCGTGGTATTCGCTGGCGTGAGCCTGCGAAGCGCGGATCACCGCTTTCCGAGGATCTTCACCAGCTCCGGCACGAACGCGCCCGCATCCGCCTCGCGCAGCGCGCCTTCCAGCGTGGACAGCACCGCCGCCGCCACCTCCTTCGCCGCGCCGGCGTCGGAGGCCATGGCGTTGTAGTAGTCGAGGTCCTTGCGCGCGTTGGCGATCGAGAAGCGCAGGCCGCCGGGATCTTCGGCCAGCAGGTAGGGCTTGATGCGTTCCAGCGCGGTGCCGCCGCCGCCGCCCTTGGCCAGCACCTCCGCGAAGGCATCGGGCGCGACGCCGCTGCGCCGGGCGCAGGCCGCCGCTTCGGCCAGCAGGGTGACCATGCCCAGCGACACGTAGTTGTGCAGCAGCTTCATGCCGTGGCCGGCGCCGACGGGCCCCACGTGCGTGATGTTCTCGGCGAAGCAGCGCAGGATGGGCCGGCATTCCTCCAGCAGCGCGGCGTCGCCGCCCACCAGCAGGTTCAGCCGGCCCTCGGCCGCCTCCTTGGGCGTGCGCGTCATGGGCGCGTCGAGGAAGCGCGCGCCGGCCTGCTGCACCGCCTGCGCCACCCGCGCCGTGGAGGACGGGATCGCCGTCGAACAGTCGATCACGATGCAGCCCGGGCGCAGGCCTTCCAGCAGCCCGCCCGGCCCCATCACCACCGCCTCCACCTGCGGCGACCCGGTGAGCACGGTGATCACCACGTCGGACGCGGCGGCGAGTTCCTTCGCGCTGGTGAAGCCGCGCGCGCCGCCCGCCTTGAGCGCGTCCAGCGGCTGGTTGCCGGCGTGCTCGAACAGCGCCAGCGGGTAACCGTGCTTCTGCAGATTGGTGGCAATGCCGTGGCCCATCAGGCCGATGCCCACCATGCCGATCTTCTTCATGTCGATGTTCTCCTCGCACGGATGGTAGCGCGTCCGCCTGGGCTACCATGCAGGCAGCGTGAACGTCGAAGACAGCTACCGGGAACTGGGGCTCACGCCCGACTGCACCGACGCGGAAGTGAAGGCCGCCTGGCGGCGCCTCGCCGCGCGCTGGCACCCGGACCGCAACGCGAGCCCGCACGCGCTGCGCAAGATCCAGCGCATCAACCGGGCGCTGGAGGAGATCCGGCGCTTTCGCGCCAGCGGCTTCGGCCCGATCACCGATTTCGACGGTGCAGGTGCCACGTCAGGGCGCGGCGGCGCGGGGCGCGCGCTGCAGCACGCCGTGCGCCTCACGCTGGAAGAAGCGCTGGCCGGCTGCATCCGGGAGATCGAGGGCGAACTGGTGGAGGACTGCAGCCTCTGCGCGGGCAGCGGCCTGCAGAAGCACGCGAGCGAATGCCGCGAGTGCCGCGGCACCGGGCAGGCGCGCCAGCCGCTCTGGTTCGCCTGGGCGGCCTCGGGCGCGAAGTGCAAGGCCTGCCACGGCAGCGGCTCGGTGCGCCACGCCTGCGCCGTGTGTGCAGGCACGGGCAAGTCGGCCTCCCGCAAGTACCGCTGCCGCGCGCGCATCCCCGGCGGCGTGCGCGAGGGCGACCTGCTGCACGTCCACGCGAGCTTCGATGGCCCGCATGCGGGCGGGAAGGTCGCGCTGGAGCTGCGGGTGGAAGTGGCGCCACATCCGCTCTTCACCCTCGACGAGGACGGCACCGTGCGCTGCGAGCTGCCGGTGGACGGCTTCGCCTGGGTGGCCAACCGCTGGATCGAGGTGCCCACGCCCTCGGGCCTGCAGCAGATGCGCCTGAAGCGCGGCTACCACACCTACCGCATCAAGGGCCAGGGCTTCCCGGGCGAGGACGGCCAGCCGGCCGACTGCATCGTCACCGTCGTGCCCCTGTTCCCCGAGGAGTTCGGCAAGGCGCAGGAAGCGCAGATCGACAAGCTGATCGCGGCCAACACCGGCGCCGCGGGCACGAAGGCGCACGCGCGGATGGCGACATGGCAGCGGGCGGTGAAGGAGTGGGCGGAAGGGCGGTAGGGGCCACGCCCCCCGCGCCGGCCTACTTGTACTCGTAGAACCCGCGCCCCGTCTTGCGGCCCAGGCGGCCGGCGGCCACCATTTCCTTCAGCAGCGGCGCCGGGCGGTACTTGGGATCGTTGAAGCCCTCGTAGAACACGTTCATCACCGACAGCATCGTGTCCAGCCCGATCATGTCGGCCAGCGCCAGCGGGCCGATCGGGTGGTTGCAGCCCAGGCGCATGCCGGTATCGATGTCCTCGGCGCTCGCCAGCCCCTCCTGCAGCGCGAAGATCGCCTCGTTGATCATCGGGCAGAGGATGCGGTTGACGACGAAGCCGGGGCTGTTCTTCGCCACGATGGGCGTCTTGCCAACCAGCTTGGCGAAGGCCTGCGCCAGCGCCAGCGTCTCGTCGGAGGTCTGCATGCCGCGGATCAGCTCCAGCAGCTGCATGACCGGCACGGGATTGAAGAAGTGCAGGCCGATGAACCGCTCGGGCCGCGAGATCACGGCCGCCAGCTGGCTGATCGAGATCGAGGAGGTGTTGGTGGCGATCACCGCCTCCTTGCGCACCAGGCCGTCGATCTGGCGCAGGATGCGCAGCTTCAGGTCCAGGTTCTCGGTGGCGGCCTCGATCACCATGTCGCACGGCGCGATGGCGCCGTAGTCAGTCGTGCCCTGGATGCGGGCCAGCACCGTGCCGCGCTCGGCCTCGGTCATCTTCTCCTTGCTCACGAGGCGCGCGAGGTTCTTGCCGATGGTCTCGACGCCGCGCGCCACGGCGGCGTCGTTCACGTCCACCATGGTGACGCGCAGGCCCGCCTGCGCGCAGACCTGGGCCACGCCATTGCCCATGGTGCCGGCGCCGATCACTGCGATGTGGGGATTGTTCATGGGGTCCATCCTGGAAAGGGAGTGCAGCCGTGCATCGTAGCAAGGCCCGGCTACCATGCCTGTTGATGCCCGTCACCGAACGCAGCTCCCCCCACCTGCCCGCCTGGGCCTGGGCCGGCGCTTATCTCGCCGCCTACGTGCTGCTGGACTGGGCCAGCTACTTCCGTCCGGTGCCGGGCCTGAACATCACGCCCTGGAACCCGCAGCAGGCGCTGGCCATCGCGCTGCTGCTGCGCGAGCCGCGCAAGGCCTGGCTGGTGCTCGCGGGCCTGCTGCTGGCGGAGGTGGTGGTGCGCGGGCTGCCGCCGCAGGGCTTCACCACCCTCGCCGCGGCGGTGGCGCTGACGCTCACCTTCAGCGCCATGGCCTGGGCGCTGCGCCGCACGCTGGACCTGGCCTTCCCGCTCGCGCACCACCGCGAGCTGCTCTGGCTGGCACTGATCGTCACCGTGGGCTCGCTCGCCAGCGCCGTCCTCTACGTGCTGATCCACGCCGGCAGCATGCCGGCCTCCGGCTTCGCGCTCGAAGCCGTGGTGCGCTACTGGGTCGGCGACGCCGTCGCCGTGCTGGTGCTGCTGCCCCTGCTGCTGGTGCTGCTGGCCCCGGCCCGGCGCGCGGGCCTGGGCTCGGTGCTGCGCAGCCCCGCGTGGTGGGCCGGCGCCGCCCTCACCTGCGCTGCGCTGTGGGTGGTGTTCGGCCGCGGCCAGCAGGACTACTTCAAGTTCTTCTACCTGCTGGTGCCGCCGGTGGTATGGGCCGCCGTGCGCTTCGGCGTGCAGGGAGCGGTGCTGTCCTCGCTGTTCACGCAGGCCGGCCTGCTGGCCGCCGCGCAGATCGCGCTGCGGCACGACCTCACGCTGTTCGAGCTGCAGGCGTTGATGGCCGCCACCGCGATGACGGGCCTGCTGCTCGGGGTGGCCGTGGACGAACGCGCGCGGGCCGAGGCCGACCTGCGCGCCAGCCTGCGCTTTTCCGCCGCCGGGCAGATGGCCGCCGCGCTCGCCCACGAGCTGAGCCAGCCGCTCACCGCCTTGAGCAACTATGCCGACGCCTGCCAGTCGCTGGCGGCCGATCCCGCCGGCCTCGACGGCCCGCACCGCCAGCAGCTCGCGCAGGTACTGCAGAAGCTGGTGGCGGAGGCGCGCCGCACCGGCGCCGTGACGCGGCGGCTGCGCGACTTCTTCCGTTCCGGCGCCACCTCGCTGCAGCCGACCGCGATCGACGCCCTGGCGCGCGAGACGCTGGAAGCGCACCACGAGTTCGCGCAGCGCCTGGGCGTGCGCCTGCAGGCCGAGACCGCGGCGGGCCTGCCGCCGCTGCGGGTGGACCCGATCCAGATCGCCGTGGTGCTGCGCAACCTGCTGGCCAACGCGATCGAATCGGCCGCGCAGGACGGCGGCGAGCGCAGCGTGCTGCTGCGGGTGGCGCGCGGCGACGGCGGCCTGCGGGTGGACGTGATCGACAGCGGCCCCGGCATCGCACCGGAGCGCCTGCGCGCCGTGTTCGACGCGCCGGCCTCGGACAAGCAGGGCGGCCTCGGCGTGGGACTCTCGATCTGCCGCAGCATCGTCGAAAGCCACGGTGGCAAACTCTGGGCCGAAGCCGGCCCGGGCGGCCGCTTCTGCTTCACCCTTCCGCGCGATGAATTCGACCCCGCCCCCGCCGCTGCCCTGTGAAACCGTCTACGTGGTGGACGACGACGCGTCGGTGCGCGATTCGCTCTCGCTGATGCTGAGCCTCAAGGGCTTCGCCACCGCCACCTTCGGCAACGCGGAGGACTTCCTCGCCACCGCGCGGCCGGAGTGGAAGGGCTGCGTGCTGGTCGACATCCGCATGCCCGGAATGTCGGGGCTGGATCTGCTGGAGGAAGTGCGGGGGCGCTTCCCCGGCCTCGCCGTGGTGGTGGTGACGGCGCACGGCGACGTGGCGGCGGCGCGCCGCGCCTTCCTCGCCGATGCCGCCGATTTCGTGGAGAAGCCCTTCGACAGCAGCCACATCCTGGCCGCGATCGGCAACGCCAGCGCCAGGCTGGCGGCGCAGGCGGCGCGCCAGCCGCGGGTGCCGCGCGGCAAGCTGCCGGGCGAGGTGCTCACCGGCCGCGAGCGGCAGGTGCTGGACCTGGTGATGCGCGGCCTGCACAACCGGCAGATCGCCACCGAGCTCGGGATCAGCCCGCGCACGGTGGAAGTCCACAAGGCGCGAGTGATGGAGAAGCTGGGCGTCTCCAGCGTGGTGGAACTGGTGCGCCTGCACGACGGGCCGGCGGAATCCTAGCCCCTGTCGTTCCCGCGCAGGCGGGAACCCGGAAACCCCTACGGGCATCCCGTACGCGCTCCCCTGATCCCTGCAAGCCCCCGCGGCGATAGCCTTTGCACGGCAATGACCGTCGCCGTCCAGTGGATCGCGTGTGCCCTCTTCGCGCTCGCGATCCTGCATACCTTCTCCAGCAAGTATTTCCAACGCCTCGCCCACCAGCAGCCGGCCCACGCCGGGGTGTGGCACCTGCTCGGCGAAGTCGAGGTCGTGTTCGGCTTCTGGGCCATCGTGCTGGTGGCGCTGATGATCGCGCTGCAGGGCCGCGTGGCCGCCACCCAGTACGTCGATTCGCGCGACTACACCGAGCCGATGTTCGTGTTCGCCATCATGGTGGTGGCGGGCAGCAAGGCGGTGCTGCAGGTGGCGCGCTCGATCGCGGCGCTGCTCGCGCTGGCGGTGCCGGCACGCGGCGCGATCGGCCTGTACCTCGTGACGCTGGTGGCCGTGCCGCTCATGGGCTCCCTCATCACCGAGCCGGCGGCGATGACGCTGGCGGCGCTGATGCTGCGCGACCAGATCTACAGCAAGCAGGTCTCCACGCGGCTGAAGTACGTCACGCTGGGCGTGCTGTTCGTCAACGTGTCGATCGGCGGCACGCTCACGCCCTTTGCCGCCCCGCCGATCCTGATGGTGGCCGGCAAGTGGGGCTGGGGCTTCGCCGACATGTTCACGCTGTTCGGCTGGAAGTCCGCGATCGCGGTGGCGGTGAACGCCGCCAGCGTCGCCTTCTTCTTCCGGCGCGAGCTCGCCGCGCTGCCGCCCTCGAAGGGCCGCGGCCAGGTGCAGTTGCCCGCGGGCGTGCTGGCGATCCACATCGCCTTCCTGGCCGGCATCGTCGTCTTCTCGCACCATCCGGCCGTGTTCATGGGCCTGCTGCTGCTGTTCCTGGGCTTCGCCACCGCCTATCCGCAGTTCCAGGACCGGCTGATGCTGCGCGAGGGCCTGCTGGTGGCCTTCTTCCTCGCCGG
>NZ_DASSVG010000518.1:0-4133 GCF_035706265.1 Ramlibacter sp.
GGTCAACCTCAACAAGGTCGCCCTGGTGCGCAACACGCGCCACCTGGGCATCCCCAGCGTCACGCGCGCGGCCACGCTGTGCCTGCAGGCCGGCGCGCACGGCATCACGGTGCATCCGCGCCCCGACGAGCGCCACATCCGTGCCGGCGACGTGCGCGAGCTGGCTGCGCTGCTGAAGGACTGGCCCGCCGCGGAATTCAACATCGAGGGCAACCCCTTCCACAACCTGATGGACTTCGTGCGCGAGGTGCGTCCGCAGCAGTGCACCTTCGTCCCCGATGCCGAAGGCCAGTTCACCAGCGACCACGGCTGGGACCTGGAGAAGGACGGCGAGCGGGTCAAGCCGCTGATCGCGGAAGCCAAGGCGCTGGGCGTGCGGGTGAGCCTGTTCATGGACGCCGAGGCGCGCAGCATTCCGCTGGCCAGGGCGGTCGGCGCCGCCCGCGTCGAGCTCTATACCGAGCCCTACGCCGCAGCCTGGGGCACGCCGGAGCACGCCGCGCAGCTGCGGCGCTTCGCCGACGCCGCGCAGGCGGCCCACGCCGCGGGCCTGGGCGTCAACGCCGGCCACGACCTCAATCGCGACAACCTCCCGGACTTCCTGCAGGCGGTGCCCGGCGTGCTGGAGGTCTCGATCGGCCATGCGCTCATCGCCGACGCGCTGGAGCTGGGGTATGCCGCCACCGTGCGGGCCTACCTCGCCGCGATGGGGCGCGGCAGCCGGATGCCCGAGCAGTGATCTACGGCATCGGCACCGACATCTGCGACGTGCGGCGCATCCGCGCCTCGCTGGAAAAGCACGGCGAGCGCTTCGCCCGCAAGATCCTCGCCGACGGCGAGTTCGCCACCTGGCAGGCGCGCAGCGCGCGCTGGCCCGAGCGCGGCGTGCGCTTCCTGGCCACCCGCTTTTCCGCCAAGGAGGCGTTCAGCAAGGCCGTGGGCCTGGGCATGCGCATGCCCATGACGTGGCGCGCCTGCGAGGTCGGCAAGCTCGCGAGCGGCAAGCCGGTGATCGTGCTGCACGGGTCGCTCAAGGCCTGGTGCGAGGCGCGCGGGCTGCAGGCACAGGTGAGCGTGACGGACGAGAGCGACTACGCCGCGAGCTTCGTGGTGATCGAACGGAAAGAACAAAACCATGAGTGAACATGCCCCGGTGATCCTGGACGTGGCGGGCCTTGCCTTGAGCGAGGACGACCGGCGCCGCCTCGCGCACCCGCTGGTGGGCGGCATGATCCTGTTCGCCCGCAACTGGGAAAGCCGCGAGCAGCTCGCGGCGCTGTGCGCGCAGATCAAGGAAGTGCGGGAGGACCTGCTGATCTGCGTCGACCACGAGGGCGGGCGGGTGCAGCGCTTCCGCAGCGGCGGCTTCACCCACCTGCCGCCGATGCGGCGCTTCGGCGAGCTGTGGTTCAAGGACGCGAAGGGCCGCGAGGGCTCGGGCGCGATGCGCGCCATGGCCGCCGCCACCGCCGCCGGCTACGTGCTTGGCGCCGAACTGCGCGCCTGCGGGGTCGACTTCAGCTTCACGCCGGTGCTGGACCTGGACTACGGCGAGAGCTCGGTGATCGGCGACCGCGCCTTCCACCGTGACCCGCGGGTGGCCACGCTCCTGGCCCGCAGCCTCATGCACGGCCTGCTGCAGGCCGGCGTGGCCAATTGCGGCAAGCATTTCCCGGGGCACGGCTTCGTCAAGGCCGATTCGCACCTGGAGATCCCGGTGGATCCGCGCAGCCTCAAGGCCATTCTGGAGGAAGATGCCATCCCCTACGAGTGGCTCGGCGCGACGCTCACCAGCGTGATGCCGGCGCACGTGATCTATCCCAAGGTGGACTCGCTGCCGGCGGGCTTCTCGCCGAAATGGCTCAACGAGATCCTGCGCGAGAAGCTGCACTTCCAGGGCGCGATCTTCAGCGACGACCTGAGCATGGCGGGCGCCCGCAAGATCGAGGGCCGCGACGTCACCTTCACCGAAGCCGCCGTGGCGGCGCTGGCCGCGGGCTGCGACATGGTGCTGCTTTGCAACGAGTCGGTGAACAGCGAAGGCGGCCGCTCGATCGACGAGATGCTCGATGGCCTGGCCGAGGCGCAGTCGCGCGGGGAATGGCGCGCCAACGAGGTCAGCGAGCAGCGCCGCCTGGCCCTGCTGCCTTGCGGCCCCTCCGTGTCCTGGGACTCGCTGATTACGGAGCCGCGCTACATGCGCGCGCTGCAACTGCTGCCCTGATCGGGACGGGAAGAACGCGGGGGTTCGGCTGCGCGCTCACCCCCAGCCTCCGAACGGCCGCGCTCGGCGGGCCCGCGAAAGGAAGCGTCAGGAGCGAAGCGCCGCGTAGGACAGGCCCGAGGCGACACCGCCGAACAGGTCGCCTTCGATCACCGGCGTGCCGGCGAAGCGCTGTTCGAGCAGCGTTCGGAAGGGCCGCAGCGCCGACGAGCCGCCGGTGAGGTACACCGCATCGAGGCCCTTGCAGCCCGCGCGGCGCACGCACTCCGCCGCGCAGTCCACCACCTGTTCCAGCAGGCCGGCGAGGTGGTCGCCCATCTCGGCGTCGGAAAGCGAAGCGGCCAGCCCCGGTTCGACCGCGGCAAGCTCGATCGGCGCCGGTCGGCCGTGCACGGAGACCGAGATCTTCGCGGCTTCCACCTCGTTCGCGATCCGGTGCCCCAGACGCTGCTCCAGCACCGTCATCAGCCGGTCGTGCAGCCGCGGCTCGCCGTAGTTGCTGCGCAGTTCGCGCGCTTCGCGGATGGCCTTCGGCGTTCCCATGCGGTGGATCAGGTGCCAGGTCGCCAGGTTGAAGAAGGTGGCGCTCGGCACCTCGCGGCCCGACGGCCCGAGGTGGCGGAACCCGAGCAGGGGCATCACCTGCTGCAGGTTCAGCTGCCGGTCGTAGTCGGTGCCGCCGATGTGCACGCCCGTGGTCGCCAGGATGTCGCTCGCGCGGTCGCGCCGTTGCAGGCGCTGCGGCCCCAGCCGCACCACCGTGAAGTCCGAGGTGCCGCCGCCGATGTCCACCACCAGCACCACGGCCTCGGCCGCGAGCCGGCGCTCGTAGTCCAGCGCGGCGGCGATCGGCTCCAGCGCGAAGGCGACGTCGGTGAAGCCCGCGGCGCCGGCGGCTTCGCGCAAGGCCTCCTGGGCACGGGCATCGCGCTGCGGATCGTCGTCGACGAAGTGCACCGGCCGGCCGATGACGGCCCGCGTGGGCTCGCCGCCGGCGTGGCGCGCCGCGCGCGTACGCAGTTCGCGCAGGAACAGCGTGATGATCGCGCGGAAGCTCATGACGCCGGTGCCCACCGCCGTCTCCTCCTCCAGCAGGCTGCTTCCGAGCAGGCTCTTGAGCGAGCGCATCAATCGCCCTTCGACGCCGGCCAGGTACAGCTGGATGGCGTCCCGCCCGAAGTGGGTGCGGTGATCCTCCACGTCGAAGAACACCGCCGTCGGCATGGTCGTGGCGTCGCCTTCCAGCGGCACCAGGCGGGCGAGCCCGTCGGCGCCGAGGAAGGAAACGGCGGAATTGGAGGTGCCGAAGTCGATGCCGAGCGCCGGCCCGGCGCCGGCGCGCATCAGCCTTCGCGCCGCAGCGCCGGGAACAGGATCACGTCGCGGATGCTGGGGCTGTCGGTCAGCAGCATCATCAGCCGGTCGATCCCCACGCCGCAGCCGCCCGCCGGCGGCATGCCGTATTCCAGCGCGCGCACGAAGTCGTGGTCAAAGTACATCGCCTCCTCGTCGCCGGCGTCCTTGGCGCTCACCTGCGCCATGAAGCGCGCGGCCTGGTCCTCGGCGTCATTGAGCTCCGAGAAGCCGTTGGCCATCTCGCGGCCGGTGATGTACAGCTCGAAGCGCTCGGTGACCTCCGGGCGCTCGTCGTTGGCGCGCGCCAGCGGCGAGATCTCGGTGGGGTGTTCCATGATGAAGGTCGGCTGCCACAGCTGCTCCTCCACCTTCTCCTCGAAATAGAGCACCTGCAGCGAGGCGAGCGAACGGGCGGACAGCCGGTCCTTCTCCTCGGTCAGGCCGATCCTGCGCAGAGCGTTCGTGAGCCACTCGCGGTTGTCGACGTTCTCGCCGGCCTCCGTGTGCTTGAGGATCGCGTCGCGGATCGTGAGCCGCTCAAAGGGCTTGGCGA
>NZ_DASSVG010000519.1:0-8458 GCF_035706265.1 Ramlibacter sp.
TCTCGTCGCTCACCTTGGCGGCCTTGCGCAGGCCATCGCGCAGCCGGTCGAAGGTCTTCGCGTAGGCCTTGCGCACGCCCAGCCTCAGGCCCGGCTGCCGCAGCGCGTCGGTCAGCTCGGTCATTTCGGCCTTGAGCGCCGCCGTGCCGAGGATGTTGAACACGTCGCGCAGCAGCTTCAGGTGCACCGAGCGCACGGCATGGATGCGCGCGCCGCTGGCGTCGAAGTCGGCCTGCTCCTGTTCGATGCGCGCGCGCATGTGCCGGATCACCGACATGTTCTTGCCGCGCAACCCCCTCAGCTCCACCATCTGCTCCGCGAGGTCGCGGCGGCGGATGGAAAGCAGGCGCGTGGCTTCGGTGCGCAGTTCGGCGGTGTTGGCCGCGACCGAGGCGCGCAGGATCTTCTGCCGCTGGCCGAGCACGCCGTGCGCGAGTGCCGTCTCCAGCAGGGGAAGCCGGCTCTGTTTCAGCAGTTCGGCGTCGTTGTTGACCTTGGCGACCAGGCCCTTCTGGCCCGAGACCGGCAGCACCTGGTGGCGCTGCAGGCCCAGGATTTCGGCCGTGGTGGCGCGCTGGCGGTCGATCTGCGCCTGCACCTGCGCGGGAGTGCTCAGGGCATCCCACATGGTGTCGATCTTGTTCAGGACGACGAGGCGCGAATCGCCTGCGTTGTCCTCCGAGATCAGGTGCTCGCGCCAGATCTGCAGGTCGGACTTCGTGACGCCGGTGTCGGCGGCCAGGATGAAGACCACCGCGTGGGCCTGCGGGATCAGGTTGACCGTCAGTTCGGGCTCGGCGCCGATCGCGTTGAGGCCCGGCGTGTCGAGGATCACCAGCCCCTGCTTCAGCAGCGGGTGGGCGATGTTGATCAGGGCATGCCGCCAGCGCGGGATCTCGATCAGGCCGTCGGGGCCCTTGATCGGGTTGTCCTCGGGCGCGTCCTCGTGCCAGAAGCCCAGCGCGCGCGCCTCGTCCTCGCTCACGCGGCGGATCTCGGAGACCTTCTCGAAGGCCTTGGCGAGCTGCTGCGGATCGTTGACGTCGAGGTCCACCCGGTGCCACTTCTCGGGCACCATGCGCCACTCCATCAGCGGCTGCGTCTGCAGGCGGGTCTCGATCGGCAGCAGCCGCAGGCAGGGCGGCACCTCGGGGTCGTAGCCCAGCTCGGTGGGGCACATCGTCGTGCGCCCGGCGCTGGCCGGCATGATGCGGCGCTTGTAGCCGGCGAAGAAGATCGCGTTGATCAACTCCGACTTGCCGCGCGAGAACTCCGCGACGAAGGCCACCATGACCTTGTCGGTGCGCAGCTGCGACTCCAGCCGCCGCAGCCGCTCTTCGACCGCGCTATCGAGCAGGTCGTGGTCCTTCAGCCATTCGGACATCAGCTTCAGGCGCAGGGCGAACTCGCGCCGCCACGCGCCGTGCTGATCGAACTGTTCGTTGAAGGATAGTGCCACTCGGAGTCCCGCCTCGGCTGACTATAGCATCGGGGTTTTGGGGGGCCGGCCGGCCGTCAGCCCCGCTGGCACGCCGGGCAGAAATATGTCGCGCGCTGACCTTGTCGCAGCATCCGTATGGGCGTATTGCACACCCGGCAGGGTTGGCCGGCGCGGTCGTAGACCATGGCTTCGAGCTGGAAGTAGCCCGATTCGCCGTGCGCGTTGGAGAAGTCGCGCAAGGTGCTGCCGCCCTTTTCCACCGCCCGGGCCAGCACTTCGCGGATCGCCGCGTGCAGGCGCGCCGCGCGCGGCTTGCTGATGCGCGCCGCCGGCAGCGTGGGCCGGATCCCCGCCAGGAACAGCGCTTCGGAGGCGTAGATGTTGCCGACGCCGACCACGAGGTCGCCCGCGAGCAGCACCTGCTTGATCGGTGCGCGGCGCTTCTTCAGGCCGGCGTGGAAGGCCTCCAGCCCGAAGTCCTCGCCCAGGGGCTCGACGCCCAGGCCGCCCAGGAGCTTGCGGGCCTGTTCCGAAGCCTCGCCCTCGCAGAACACCACGGCGCCGAAGCGGCGCGGGTCGTTCAGGCGCAGCACGCCCTGCGTCGTCATCAGGTCGAAGTGGTCGTGCAGGGCCGCCTCCGGCAGCGCGGCCTCGAAGCGCAGGCTGCCCGACATGCCCAGGTGCAGCAGCAGCAGGCCGCGGTCCAGATCGAGCAGCAGGTACTTGCCGCGCCGGCGCACGCCCGTGACGGTGCGCCCCGCCAGCGCGGCGGGATCGCATCCGAGGGGCCAGCGCAGGGGCTTGCCCAGGCGCACCTCCAGGATGCGGGCGCCGACGATACGGTCGGCGAAACTGAGGCGAGTGACCTCGACTTCCGGCAGTTCGGGCATGAAAAAGGCTTGGGCGGCCCGCGAAATCACGTAGCGGCTTTGCGGAACGCGCCATTATCATGACCCGATGAAAAGATTCCGGAAGGCAGGGCTGCTGCTCGTGGCGTGCGTCCTGGCGGGCTGCGCGTCCGCCCAGGGCAGCGGTCCCAAGATCGCATCCGCGGCCGACAACAGCGGCATGGATGCCGAACTGTTCTACCAGCTGCTGCTGGGAGAACTGAACGTGCGCAGCGCCGAGCCCGCCGCGGGCTTCGCGCTGATCCTCGACGCCGCGCGCAAGACCGCCGACCCGGCGCTGTACCAGCGGGCGGTGGAACTGGCCTTCGAGGCCCGCGACGGCGACGCCGCGCTGCAGGCCGCGCGGGCCTGGAAGCAGGCCTTCCCCAAGTCGCGCGAGGCCAACCGCTACGTGCTGCAGATCCTGGTGGCGCTCAATCGCATTCCCGAGAGCGCGGAGCCGCTGAAGACCGAGATCGCGCTGGCCGACGCGGGCGACCGCGCCGCCGTGATCTCGGTGGCGCCGCGCATCTACGCGCGCGCCAGCGACAAGAAGCAGGCTGCCACCGTGATCGAACAGGCCCTGGCCGACTACCTGGGCCAGCCCGCCACCGGCCCGGCCGCCTGGAGCGCGGTCGGCCGCATGCGGCTGGCCGCCGGCGACACCGAAGGCGCGCTTGCAGCCGCCAAGCGCGGTCACGGGCTCGACGCCAAGGCCGAGGGCCCCGCCCTGCTCGCCCTGGAGCTGATGGATCCGAAGCTGCCGCAGGCCGAGGCGCTGGTGCGCAGCTACCTGGCGGCCCAGCCCCTGCCCGAGATCCGCATGGGGTATGCGCGCGCGCTGCTCGACGCGCAGCGCCACCAGGAGGCGCTGCAACAGCTGCAACTGGTGACGCGCGAGCGCCCCGAGTTCCCGGAGGCCTGGCTGGCGCAGGGCACGCTGCTGGCGCAGGACAACCAGCTCACCCAGGCCGAGAGCGCGCTGCAGAAATACATCCAGCTCGCGCAGGCGCAGCCCGCCACCGAAGAGCGCACCCGCGGCCTCGCGCAGGCCTATCTCTCGATGGCGCAGGTGGCCGAGAAGCGCAAGGACTTCACCGCCGCCGGCGCCTGGCTGGACCGCATCGAGAACTCGCAGGACCTGTTCTCGGCCCAGAGCCGGCGGGCTTCCATCCTGGCGCGCCAGGGCAAGCTGCCGGAGGCGCGCAAGCTGATCCAGTCGCTGCCGGAGCGCACGCCGGCCGATGCGCGCATGAAGCTCACCGCCGAAGTGAGCCTGCTGCGCGACAACAAGCAGTACAAGGCCGCCTACGACCTGCTGGCGCAGGCCATCGCGAAGAACCCGAAGGACCCGGACCTCCTCTACGATCAGGCCATGATGGCCGAGAAGCTCGACGACTTCGCAGACATGGAAAAGCTGCTGCGCCAGGTGATGACGGTCAAGCCCGACTACCACCACGCGTACAACGCGCTGGGCTTCTCCTTCGCCGAGCGCAACGTGCGGCTGCCGGAGGCGCGGCAGTTGATCCAGAAGGCGCTGGAGTTCGCGCCCGGCGATCCCTTCATCACCGACAGCCTCGGCTGGGTCGAGTTCCGCATGGGCAATCGCGCGGAGGCCCTGCGCATCCTGCAGGGCGCCTACAAGGACCGGCCCGATCCCGAGATCGCCGCCCACCTCGGCGAGGTGCTGTGGGCGCTCGGCCAGCGCGACCAGGCCGAGAAGATCTGGCGCGAGGGCATGCTGCTGAACAACGAGAACGAGACGCTGCTGCAGACGATCAAGCGGCTGAAGGTGCAACTGTGAGGGTGGGGCTGCTGCGCTCGTGGCTGCTGGCCGCGTCCTGCGCTTTCCTGCTGGCCGCCTGCGCGACGCCGCCGCGGACCCCGGTGGCGCCGGGCACGCAGGTCTGGACCGGGCGGCTCGCGCTCACGGTGGAAGGCCAGCGCGAGCAGTCCTTCTCCGCCGGCTTCGAGCTGACCGGCGCGCCCCAGCAAGGCGAACTGAAGCTGTCCAATCCGCTGGGCGGCACGGTGGCCGTGCTGGCCTGGGCGCCCGGCAGCGCCGTGCTGCGCTCGGGCGGCAAGACCCAGCAGTTCGATTCGCTCGAAGCCCTGGCGCAGGAAGCGACCGGCGCGCCGATCCCGATCGCGGCCCTGTTCGACTGGCTGGCCGGCAAGGCCACGCCGGTAGCCGGCTGGCAGGCCGACGTGAGCCAGGTGGCCGAAGGCCGGCTGCGCGCCCGCCGGGTGGATCCGCCCCCGGCGGCAGACCTGCGGCTCGCCTTCGACCACTGAAAGAAGTGGTGCGCGCCCTGTACGACGTCGCCGCCCCGGCGAAGCTGAACCTGTTCCTGCACGTCACCGGCCGGCGCGAGGATGGCTACCACCTGCTGCAGTCGGCCTTCATGCTGCTGGACTGGCACGACAGCCTGGATTTCGAGTTGCACCCCGGCGGGGCCGTGAGCCGCGAAGACCTGACGGTGCCGCTGCCCGAAGACGACCTCACGGTGCGCGCCGCCCGCGCGCTGCAGCAGGCCACCGGCTGCACGGCCGGCGCCCACATCCGGATCACCAAGCGCCTGCCGGCCGAGGCAGGCATGGGCGGCGGCTCCTCGGACGCCGCGAGCTGCCTGCTGGCCCTGAACCGCCTGTGGGGCCTGGGGCTGGCGCTGCCCGCCCTGGAAGCCATCGGCCTGCGACTGGGCGCCGACGTGCCTTTCTTCCTGCGCGGCCGCAACGCCTGGGTCGAAGGCATC
This sequence comes from Ramlibacter sp., assembly GCF_035706265.1. Classification (GTDB taxonomy): domain Bacteria; phylum Pseudomonadota; class Gammaproteobacteria; order Burkholderiales; family Burkholderiaceae_C; genus Ramlibacter. The sequence continues at coordinate 5,085 of NZ_DASSVG010000519.1, forward strand.
GGGGAGCAGATCACCCCCATCGAGCTGCCGCCGGCGCGCTTCGTGGTGGTGAAGCCACCCCGCGGGCTGAAGACAGCTGACATCTTCCGCCACCCGGCCCTGCAACGGGACAGCATTGGTGCTAGAATCACAGGCTTTGCTGCAGATCCCTGGCGTTTCGGGCACAACAGCCTGGAACCGGTAGCCCGGCTGCTCAACCCCGAGGTGGGGGAAGCACTGGACTTCCTGGCCAGCCAAGGCCTCGCGGCCCGCATGACGGGCTCGGGCAGCGCGGTTTACGCGCTGCTGCCACCGGATAAACTCCCGGGGCAGGTCCTGGCGCAGATGCCGGCCCGCTGGGCCGGCGCAGGCTGGGTGGTGCGGGAATGCGGCAATCTGGATGTTCATCCCCTGGTGGGGTGGGCCTCCAGCGACGATTCGGTTGGCAGCTGATCCGGCTGCCGACCCGTGTAGGGGAGTCGCCAAGTTGGTTAAGGCACCGGATTTTGATTCCGGCATGCGAGGGTTCGAGTCCTTCCTCCCCTGCCAAACCACAGTCGTTGATCTTGTGGGACAGACCGCGACGAAGAGTGCTCTGTCCCCAACCGATTGGCTCGTCCGCTCATGCAGGTAGCTCCCCCCGCCCCCGATTTCATGGTGTTCACCGGCACGGCCAACCCGGCGCTGGCGGAGGAGATCGCACGCCATCTCGGCATCTCCCTCGGCGCGGCCACGGTGGGCCGCTTCTCCGACGGCGAAGTCACCGTGGAGATCAACACCAGCGTGCGCACGCGCGACGTGTTCGTGGTGCAGTCCACCTGCGCGCCGACCAACGACACGCTGATGGAGCTGATGATCATGGTCGACGCGCTCAAGCGCGCCTCGGCCGAGCGCATCAGCGCCGTGATCCCCTACTTCGGCTACGCCCGGCAGGACCGCCGGCCGCGCTCGGCCCGGGTGCCGATCTCGGCCAAGGTGGTGGCCAACCTGCTGCAGACCGTGGGCGTGGCCCGCGTGCTGACGATGGACCTGCACGCCGACCAGATCCAGGGCTTCTTCGACATCCCGGTCGACAACATCTACGCCTCGCCGGTGCTGCTGGGCGACCTGCGGCAGAAGAACTACGAGGACCTGATCGTCGTCTCGCCGGACGTCGGCGGCGTGGTGCGCGCCCGCGCGCTGGCCAAGCAGCTGGGCACCGACCTCGCCATCATCGACAAGCGCCGGCCCAAGGCCAACGTCTCGGAAGTGATGCACGTCATCGGCGAGATCGAAGGTCGCAACTGCGTGATCATGGACGACATGATCGACACCGCCGGCACGCTGGTGAAGGCGGCCGAGGTGCTCAAGGAGCGCGGCGCCAAGCACGTCTACGCCTACTGCACGCACCCGATCTTCTCGGGCCCGGCCATCGAGCGCATCACCAAGGGCTCCGCCCTCGACGAGGTGGTGGTCACCAACACGATCCCGCTGTCGGAAGCGGCGCGCACCTGCCAGAAGGTGCGCCAGCTCTCCGTGGCGCCGCTGATCGCCGAGACGATGCAGCGCATCGCCAAGGGCGAATCGGTGATGAGTCTGTTCTCGGAACAGGTCGACCTGTTCTGAGCTTTTCGCGCTCCCTTCACGGGGAGCTTTGTTGAACCGGCAGCACACTGGTCGCGGTGGTTGCCGAACTGGAGATCGCAATGAAATTCGTCGCTTTCGAGCGCGCCAAGCAGGGTACGGGTGCGAGCCGCCGCCTGCGCAACGTCGGCAAGACGCCCGGCATCGTCTACGGTGGCGAGGGCCAGCCGCAACTCATCGAGCTGGACCACAACGCCCTGTGGCACGCCCTGAAGAAGGAAGCGTTCCACTCCTCCGTGCTGGACATGGAGCTGAACGGCGCCACCGGCAAGGTGCTGCTGCGCGACGTGCAGTACCACCCGTTCCGCCAGCAGGTGCTGCACATCGACTTCCAGCGCGTGGACGCCAACACCCGCCTGCACATGAAGGTTCCGGTGCACTACAAGGGCGCCGAGGAATCCGATGCCGTCAAGCTGGACCACTGCCTGGTCAACCCGGTCGTCACCGAACTGGACATCTCCTGCCTGCCGGCCGACCTGCCGGAGTTCATCGAGATCGACCTGGCCGGCCTGAAGAAGGGCACGGTGCTGCACCTCAATGACGTGAAGCTGCCCAAGGGCGTGAAGGCCGTGACGCACGGCAAGCCGAACCCGGTGCTGGTGTCGGTGGTGACCCCGGCCGCCGAGGAATCCGCCGAAGCCGCCGCCGCCGGTGCCGAAGGCGCCGCCGCTGCCGCCCCGGCCGCCGCCCCCGCCAAGGGCGCTGCCAAGGCCGCCAAGACCCCGGCCAAGAAGTAATTCGCTGACCACCCCCGCGCAGGCGGGGGTCCGGAGGGGCGCTCAGCGCCGCTCGCCCACGAAATCAGCCCGCGAAAGCGGGCTTTTTTCTTGCGCGCGTGGCGACAATATTCCCATCGGCGCGGCCGCGCTTTGCCATTACCTTCACCGAATCCATGATCAAGCTGTTTGTCGGCCTGGGCAACCCGGGCCCCGAGTACGAGGCGACGCGCCACAACGCCGGCTTCTGGTGGGTGGACGAGCTCGCGCGCGAGCTGAAGGCCAACCTCGTCTTCGAGCGCAGCTACCAGGCGCGGATGGCGCGCGTCAACATCCACGGCCAGACGGTGTGGCTGCTCGAGCCGCAGACCTTCATGAACCTGTCCGGCCGCTCGGTCGCGGCGCTGGCGCGCTTCTACAAGATCCCGCCGGAAGAGATCCTGGTCGTGCACGACGAGCTCGACATCGTCCCCGGCCAGGCCAAGCTGAAATTCGGCGGCAGCCACGCCGGCCACAACGGCCTGCGCGACATCCACGCGCAACTGGGCACGGACGACTACTGGCGCCTGCGCATCGGCATCGGCCACCCGGGCGTGAAGTCCGAAGTCGTGAACTGGGTGCTGAAGAAACCGGCCCCCGAGCAACGCACCGCCATCGAGGAATGCGTCACCCGTACGCTCAAGGCCTTCCCGGCGCTGATCGCCGGCGAGATGGAGAAGGCCACGCTCATCGTGCACACGCACAAGGCGCCGCGGCCCAAGCCGCCCCGCCCCGAAGGGACCTGAACCCCAACCACCCCCGAGAGGAGGCCCACGTGACGAACAAGATCCTGTTGATCGCCCTGGCGTTGTACGGCGCCGGTGCCGGCGCGCAGACGGTCTGGCGCTGCGGCAACAGCTACGGCCAGCAGCCCTGCGCCGGCGGCACGCCCGTCACCCTCTCGGAGCCGGTGAGCGGCCACCCCACCGGCAAGCGCGTGGCCGACATGGAGGCGAAGCTCGCCGCCGACCTGGAAAAGGCGCGCCTGGCGCAGGAGCGCAATGCGCCCAAGGCGAT
>NZ_DASSVG010000520.1:0-3452 GCF_035706265.1 Ramlibacter sp.
CCCGCGCCAGGTGGACAGCTGGGTGTTCGACGAGCTCTATCGCAGCGGCAAGCTGGAACTCGAACTCGTGCCCCAGGGCAACCTGGCCGAGCGCATCCGCGCCGCCGGCGCCGGCATCGGCGCCTTCTTCTGCCCCACGGCGTACGGCACCGAGCTGACCAAGGGCAAGGAAACGCGCGAGATCAATGGCAAGCACTACGTGCTGGAGTACCCGATCCACGGCGACGTGGCGCTGATCAAGGCCGAAGCGGGCGACCGCTGGGGCAACCTGGTGTATCGCAAGGCGGCGCGCAACTTCGGCCCGGTGATGGCCACGGCCGCCAAGCTGACGGTGGCCACCGTGCACGAGATCCGCGAACTCGGCGAGCTCGATCCGGAGGCGATCGTCACCCCCGGCATCTTCGTCAACCGCATCGTCAAGATCCCCCGCGTCGCCACCCAGGCGGCGGGCTTCAAGAAGGCAGCGTGAGCATGGCGTACGACAAACGCACCAAAGACCAGCTGGCCCGGCGCGTGGCGCAGGACATCTTCGACGGCGCCTACGTCAACCTCGGCATCGGCATGCCGACCACGGTGGCCAACCACATCCCGGCCGGCCGCGAGATCATCCTGCACAGCGAGAACGGCATCCTGGGCATGGGCCCGGCGCCGGCCGCCGGCGAGGAAGACTACGACCTGATCAACGCCGGCAAGCAGCCCGTGACGCTGCTGGCGGGCGGAGCCTATTTCCACCACGCCGATTCCTTCGCCATGATGCGCGGCGGCCACCTCGACATCTGCGTGCTGGGCGCCTTCCAGGTCTCGGCCAAGGGCGACCTGGCGAACTGGAGTACCGGCGAGCCGGGCGCCATCCCCGCCGTGGGCGGTGCGATGGACCTGGCCATCGGTGCCCGCCAGACCTGGGTGATGATGGACCTGCTCACCAAGAAGGGCGAGAGCAAGATCGTCGAACGCTGCACCTATCCGCTCACGGGTATCGGTTGCGTCAAGAAAATCTATACGGACCTGTGTACGCTGGAGTGCACGCCGCAGGGGCTGAAGCTGGTCGACACCGTCGAAGGCCTCACGCACGCCGAACTCGAGAACCTCGTGGGCCTGCCGATCGCGGCCTGATCACCGGAGACTGCTGAAATGACCCGACAAGCCTTCATCTGCGATGCCATCCGCACGCCGTTCGGCCGCTACGGCGGCGCCCTGTCCTCGGTGCGCACCGACGACCTCGGGGCCATCCCGCTCAAGGCACTGATGGCGCGCAACGCCAAGGTGGACTGGCAGGCCCTCACCGACGTGCTCTATGGCTGCGCCAACCAGGCCGGCGAGGACAACCGCAACGTCGCCCACATGGCCAGCCTGCTGGCCGGCCTGCCGCTGGAAGTGCCCGGCGCCACCATCAACCGCCTGTGCGGCTCCGGCCTCGACGCCGTGGGCAGCGCCGCGCGCGCCATCAAGGCCGGCGAGGCCACGCTCATGATCGCCGGCGGCGTCGAGAGCATGAGCCGCGCGCCCTTCGTGATGCCGAAGGCGGAGTCGGCCTTCTCGCGTGCCAACGCGGTGTACGACACCACCATCGGCTGGCGCTTCGTCAACAAGCTGATGAAGGAAAAGTACGGTGTCGACTCCATGCCCGAGACGGCGGAGAACGTGGCCACCGACTACAGGATCGAGCGCGAGGCGCAGGATCGCATGGCGCTGGCTTCGCAGCTGAAGGCGGTGGCGGCGCAGAAGCGCGGCTTCTTCGAGGCCGAGATCACGCCGGTGACCATCCCGCAGAAGAAGGGCGAGGCGATCGTGGTCAGCAAGGACGAACATCCGCGCGAGACCTCGCTGGAGGCGCTGGCCAGGCTCAAGGGCGTGGTGCGGCCCGACGGCACCGTGACCGCCGGCAACGCCAGCGGCGTGAACGACGGCGCCTGCGCGCTGCTGCTGGCCGATGAGGCGACGGCGGCCAAGAACGGCCTGACGCCGCGTGCCCGCGTGGTCGGCATGGCCACGGCCGGCGTGGCGCCGCGCGTGATGGGCATCGGCCCGGCGCCGGCCACGCAGAAGGTGCTGGCGCTCACCGGCCTGAAGCTGGAACAGATCGACGTGATCGAGCTGAACGAAGCCTTCGCGGCCCAGGGCCTGGCGGTGCTGCGCCAGCTGGGGCTGAAGGACGACGATGCGCGCGTCAACCCGAACGGCGGCGCGATCGCCCTGGGCCACCCGCTCGGCTGCTCCGGCGCGCGCATCGTGACGACCCTCGTGCACCACCTGCGCCGCAAGGACGCCGAGTGGGGCCTCGCGTCGATGTGCATCGGCGTCGGGCAAGGCATCGCGATTGTGCTCCAACGGGCTACTTAGCCGGTCTCAGCCCCGGCGCTGCGTCCAGTCCTCGCGTTATCAAAGCCCCCCTTGGGGGGCACCACGTGCGGTCGCGATTTGCGAGCCGATCCGCTTTGCGAAGCAAACGGCCGCGAAGCGGCCGCCCGCGGCTCCGACCGAGGCGGCTGCGGGGGGGCTAAGCAGGGCTAAGCAGGGCTAAGCAGTGATTTACGTCGCTGCGCATCGGTCTGCGCGGGGGCTTCGGATTGACGATCCCCGAGCCGCGACCCTAGTGTCCGGCTCATGATCCGCCCGCTCTCTTTGCTGTTCGGCTTCGGCCTCGGCTTGCTGTGCTCCGTCTCTGCCTGCGACTCGGGCGGCAGCGATGCCGATGACGAGGCCGGCGACGAGACCGGTGAGCCGACGAACGAGTGCGGCACCGAGTGGGCCGAGAAGGATGGCGCCACGCAGTCGATCATGGACGCCTGGGGAGCGCCGTGCATGGTCGACGACGACTGCGTGCCGCTGCTCGGCGACGGTGCCGTGTGCGTGCAGAACATCCTGGGCGTCTACTCGCTGCCTGGTGGCTATTGCTCCCGCGAGTGCAGCCTCGCCGACACTTCGGTCTCGTTCGAGCTCGACTCTGCCGATTGTGATCCCAACGGCGGAATCGCCTGCGTCGGCGTCGAGGGGGCCTTCACCGCGTGCGCGCCCCCGTGCGACAGCCACGACCAGTGCGGGCGCGAGGGCTACGGCTGCCGGCTGATGCCGAACATCGCCGCCGAGGGTGATCCCAACTTCTGCCTGATGAACGCGGTCGACTGCTGCACCACCGACTCCGGCGAGTGCGGGAGCTAGGTTAGCCCCCCGCGGACGCCTCAGTTTGAGCCGCGGGCGTCCGCTTCGCGGACGTTCGCTCGCTCCGCGAGCGAAGCGGATCGGTTCGTGGTTTACGGCCGCACGTGGTGACCCCCGATGGGGGTCTTCGTCTCGGCTTCGATGCAGCGCTTCCTTTGGGCCCCCCACGGCCGCCTCAATTGGCTGGAGCCGCGCGGGCACGTTGTGTTCGGCCGCACGTGGTGGCCCTAACGGGATCGATCCGAGCCGATCAGATTAGATTGGCTCAGATCAATCACAGCGAAGGCGTGACG
>NZ_DASSVG010000521.1:0-2856 GCF_035706265.1 Ramlibacter sp.
CGACCCATCGCCGGATTCCCCAAAGCTGCGTGCTGGCAGCAGCGGGGATCCCCGGGGATGGGGAAATTTCCCCCCGCAGCAATGCGGCGGCCCGGGCAGCGTCCTCGCAAGAGGCGCTGCCCGCGGCGTTTTGGGGCAGGCCTGAAAAATGCTGAGGTCAGTAGATCAAGGACCCACGTGAACCGACGCCCCCACCTGATCCCAGCCGCCTTGCTGCCTTCGATCGCCAAGGCTGCGGCCCAGGCCGACCTCGCGCTGCTGCCCCCGCCGGGCGGCACGGTGGCCCTCCACGTCGTCCTCGGATGAAGAAGAACCGGTTTCGCAAGGAGAGCGAAGTGTTGCCCGCCCGGGAGTGCCGTTCCTGCATGCCTTCACCGGCATGGCGCTTCTGGGCGGGCGTTTTTTTCGCTTGGCCCCCGCGCGCCGGTGCACCGCGGGCGCTCGCCACGCGAACGCATGCCACGCAGGCCGGCCGGCCCGCACGAGGGCCCGGCGGCCGGCAGACCGGAGCGGGAGCAGGAAGGCGGCGCTGGCCGCCTCAGGCGCGCGCCTGCGCGCCCCAGGCGTAGTTCGCCAGCCAGGCGAAGCACCAGCCGGCGACGCCGCCAAGGACGTCGAGCACCGCGTGCGAGACCGACGGATGGCGGCTCGGGATCCAGAGCTGCACGACCTCGGTGGCGACCCCGAGTGCCAGCAGCCCGAGGGCCGCGCGCCATGCCGGAGCGCGGGGTCGCGCGATCCAGATGAAGACCCCCAGCAGGCCGAAGGCCACGGCATGGTCGGGGTTGCCTCCGGGCGCGATGCTGTGCACGAAATACGCGATGCCATCGACCAGGGCGAACTCGTTGCGCAGGTACTCGATCACGCCGTACGGCACCACCATCAGCAGGAGCACGCCGATGGTGGCGAGGAGCAGCATCACGCGCAGGGCGGCGGAGAGGGCGGGAAGGAACAAGGTGGCCATGGCGTACCTCAGCGCTTGATCGAGATGACCGGCCCGGGGCGGGCGGCCGGAGTCGGGGTGGCCGTGCCCGGCGTGCCGGTGTCGGCGGACGTGGGCGTCGCGGTGGCGGGCGCGCCGGGGTTCGCCGTCGCCCCCGGGCCCGACGCCGGCGTGCCCGGGGGCATGCCGGTGGCCGGATCCACCGCAGCGGCGTTCGGGTTGCGCGGCGAGCCGGGCAGGTTGTCGGCGATGAACAGCCAGTCGGAATACTGCGTGGCACCCTTGAAGTCGCGGAACTTCGCCGGGAAGTTGTCCTGCTTCAGGGGCGTGTCGTCGGAGCGGCTGCGCACGCCGCCGATGCGCCCGTCCTCGGCCAGCACGGTCTGGAAGCCTTCGCGCGTGATCGGGTCGGCATAGAGCTGGCGCAGGTGGTGCCGCGGGATGGGGAAGCGGCGGTCCTCCAGCAGGTCCTCGAGCTGGGCGGGGAACTGGCGCGCGCCCGGCGACTGCATGTAGTAGGAGCGGATCGCGCGGGCGTACTGGTTGCCCACCCACAGCAGCTCCTTCTCGCGCGCGCGCCGGCTGGTGAGGCTCCAGGTCTCGCCGGTGCCGGCCAGGCCGATGCCGAGCAGCACCACCAGGAACAGCACCGTCAGGTAGGTGAAGCCGCCTTGCGCGCGCGCCTTACCAGCTCGCATACGGAGTGCCGTCCTTGCCGTTGCCAGGGGCGCCGCTGCGCACGTCCTTCACGCCGCCGGACTGGCCGGCCTCGCCGCCGGTTTCCACCACCCATTGGTCGACGGCGCCGGTGATCGGGTCGGCCGGGATGCTGCGCAGGTACTTGGCGCTCACCAGTTCCTCCAGCGATTCCGGGTACTTGCCCAGGTCGCCCTTGTAGTGGTCGATCGCCGTGCGCATCACCGACAGGCTCTGCCGCAGCGACGTCTCCTTCGCGTTGTCCAGGCTGGCGAAGTAGCTGGGCACCGCGATGGTCAGCAGCGTGCCGACGATCGCGAGCACGATCAGCAGTTCGATGAGGGTGAAACCCCTGGCGCGCTTGTCCATCACCACTCCCGGTAGAAGCTGCCGTCCAGGGCCTTCTGGTTGGACATCGAGCGGACGTCGTAGATGTCCTTGCCCGAGCTCGGCGCGTCGGGCGGGCTCTCGGAGCTGCGCAGCAGCCAGGTCTGCGCGGGCGGCAGGCTGTGGTCGGCGAAAGGATCGCGCGGCACCCGGCGCAGGAAGTAGATCTTGGCGCCGGTGGCGCTGCCCTTGTCGATCACGCCGCTCACCAGCTCCTCGAGGCTGGTGGGGTAGCCGCTGTCGGTGGCGGCCTTGGCGATGCGGCCCTGGTCGGCGGCGTCCTTGTAGGCGTCGAGCGCATCGCGGATCTGCATCAGCGCCGCCTTCAGGTCCTGCTCCTTGCCGCGGCGCACCACGGTCTCCGTCACGGGCGCGGCCAGCGCCGCCAGCAGGCCGATGATGGCCACGGTGACGACCAGCTCGATCAGGGTGAATCCGCGCTGCGACGGGCGTTGCATGGTCAGGGCTCCACGGCGAGATCGGCGGCAGCGGTGGCCGGTGCCGGCACGATGCGGTTGTTGGGGCCGATCGCGGAGAAGCCCACGATCCGCACCGGCGCGGACGGCGCCGCCGCCACGCCCTGCACCCGCACCTGCACCAGCGCGCCGTCGCCGGAGACGCCTTCGCCTCCGGCCGGGCGGGCGATGCCCACGAACACCATGCCGGCAGCGTCGTCGCGGCGGGCGGAGAAGGTGGTCTGGGCGCCGTCGGCCTTGAGCAACTCGCCTTCGCTCACGTCCAGCACCTTGACCGCCTTGGGGTCGTAGGCGATCTGGAACGCGGTGCTGACGAGGGGCTGGTCGGCCTTCAGGTGCAGGGTGATGGTGGAT
>NZ_DASSVG010000522.1:0-6512 GCF_035706265.1 Ramlibacter sp.
CACAGGGCGCGGTGCTCAAGGCCGTGCCGCCGCCCTTCGCGCGCGATCCGGCGCCGGCCTGGAACCGGCTGTTCTACGGCCGCATCGGCGAGCGGCTCGCCGAACTGGCCGCCAGTGAGGAACGGCGTGCGCTGGTCAATCCCGCCTTGCGCGCGGCCGTCGATGCGCTCGAAGCCTTCGGCCCGCCGGTCGAGGCCGAACTCGCCGCCCTGCGCGAGGAGACCTGGTCGCGTGCCGGGGCGGTATTCCGCGAGGTCGACCTGCTGCTCACCCCCACGCTGCCGGTGACCGCGCTGCCGGTGGGCGTGGACGTTCCGCCCGGGCACGACGGCCGCAATGCCGTCGACTGGTCCTACTTCACCTATCCCTTCAACCTCACCGGCCATCCGGCGGCCTCGTTCCCGGTGGGATGCGACCGCGCGGGCCTGCCGATCGGGCTGCAGATCGTCGGTCCCCTGGACGGCGAGGCCGCGATCCTGCGGGTGGCCGCCGCGCTCGAGAAGCTGCGCCCGATCGCGGCACCGCGGGTCCAAAGTCCGAACGCCGGGGCATGAAGTCGCGCCAGCCCGCCAGCAGCCCATGATCAAGGACCTCTGGTACAAGAACGCGGTCATCTACTGCCTGCACGTCGGGACCTACATGGACTCGAACGGCGACGGCATCGGCGATTTCGAGGGGCTGTCGCGTCGGCTCGATTACCTGCACGGCATGGGCATCAACTGCCTGTGGCTGATGCCGTTCCAGAAGTCGCCGCGCAAGGACGACGGCTACGACATCAGCGACTATTACCAGGTCGATTCCTGCTTCGGCACCCTGGGCGACTTCGTCGACTTCACCCACGAGGCCAAGCAGCGCGGCATCCGCGTGATGATCGACCTCGTCATCAACCACACCAGCAACGAGCATCCCTGGTTCCAGGAGGCCCGCAAGGACCGGGCCTCGAAGTACCGCGACTTCTACGTCTGGTCCGACACCAAGCCGAAGGACGCGGACGAGGGCATGGTGTTCCCGGGCGTGCAGAAGACCACGTGGACGCGCGACCCGGTGGCGGGCCAGTACTACTTCCACCGCTTCTACGAATTCCAGCCGGACCTGAACACGCAGAACCCGATGGTGCTGGCGGAGATCCGCAAGATCATGGGCTTCTACCTGGAGCTGGGCGTGTGCGGCTTCCGCATGGACGCGATGCCCTTCGTGATCCAGACCAAGGGCCCGGAGATCCGCAGCCGCGAACGCTACGAGATGCTGCGCGAGTTCCGCGAGTTCCTGCAATGGCGGCGCGGCGACGCGATCATCCTCGCCGAGGCGAACGTCGAGCCGAAGAACAACGTGCACTACTTCGGCGAGGACGGCGACCGGCTGCAGATGATGTTCAACTTCTGGGTCAACCAGCGCGTCTTCTACGCGCTCGCCACCGGCGACGCCAGGCCGCTCGCCAAGGCCCTGGAGCAGACGCGCGGGCGGCCGGAGAACGCGCAGTGGGGCCACTTCCTGCGCAACCACGACGAGCTCGATCTCGGCCGTCTCACCGAGGAGCAGCGCCAGGAGGTGTTCGATGCGCTCGGCCCCGACAAGAACATGCAGCTGTACGGCCGCGGCATCCGCCGGCGGCTGGCCCCCATGCTGCGCGGCGACCGGCGCCGGCTGGAGCTGGCCTACAGCCTGATGTTCACGCTGCCCGGCACGCCGGTGATCCGCTACGGCGACGAGCTGGGCATGGGAGACGACCTGGAACTGCCCGAGCGCAATGCGGCGCGCACGCCGATGCAGTGGTCCACCGAGCCGCAGGCCGGCTTCACCCGCGCGGACAAGCCGGTGCTGCCGGTGATCGGCCAGGGGCCGTACGGCTTCCAGAAGATCAACGCCGCCGACCAGCGCCGCGACAGCAGCTCGCTGCTGAACTGGACGGAGCGCATCATCCGCATGCGCAAGGAGGTGCCGGAGGTCGGCTGGGGCAACTTCACCGTGCTGGAGACCGGCAACGACGGCGTGCTGGCGCTGCGCTACGACTGGCGCAACAACGCGGTGGTGATGGTGCACAACTTCCTCGACGAGGCGACGGAGATCCGGCTGCGGTCCGTGGACGGCAAGGGCCGCCAGCTGATCAACCTGCTGACGCAGGACCACAGCCAGGCCGACGGCCGCGGCGTGCACCGCATCGTGATGGAGCCCTACGGCTACCACTGGTACCGCGCGGGCGGGCTCGGCTACCTGCTGGATCGCACGAGCGCCTGAGCGGGCGCGGCCCGCGCATCGCTCGCGCGTGGAAGCGCGTCGGTCAGCGCTTCTTCAGGCCTTGGACAACCTGCGCTCGGCGAGCAGGTGGGCCACGCGGCGCGGCCCGCCTTCGACTGCCTCCACCAGGTCCAGCCGCGCATAGCGGAAGGCATCCAGCACCGCGAGCATGTCGTCGCCCACCGCCGGATCGAGCCCGCGCAGGGTGGCCAGCGGCAGCGGCCGGTTGCTCCAGACCGCCGACAGGAAGACCAGGATGTCGCGGGTATGGCGGGCATCGCGTTCCTCGGCCAGGCGCAGCAGCCGGTCGAACGCGGCCAGCCCCTGCTCGGTGGCCTCGTGCGAGCGCATCTCCTCGCCCAGCATCCGGGCGCGTTCCAGCAGCGTGCCTTCGTGGTCCACGCGCATGCGGTCGCCCCGGCCCACCACCAGCTGCACGCGGTTGATGCGCTCCAGGCTGGCGCGGTGGCGCCGCTCGCGTTCGACCTTGTCCATGGCGCTCCCCTTGGTCGCGCCGGCGGCTGGCGCCCGCCGGTCCTGCGCTTTCTACTGCAGGAAGCCGGCGCGTGTTAAGAGGACATTCGCGGGGCAGGCGGCGCGAACGTGTTGCCGGCGGCGTACCCTTGCCGCCACATCCCGGGCCCGCAACCGGCCTGCGGGCTGGTCAGGATCCCCATGGTCGGGTACCGTGGCAGGTCGCACCGGGAGCATCCATGGAATTCCTCAGCAACCTGCACACCGACGTCAAACTGCTGCTCGTCGCCGGCGCGCTCGCCCTGCTGGCCGCCCTGGTGAGTGCGACCAAGAAGAACGAATACCGCTACATGACGGTGTTCTCGCTCGTCATGCTGGCCGCCGGCTGGCGCTTCTACGCGCACGAGCGCGAGGCCGAAGCGCAGCTCCAGGCGGAAACGCGCGCCAGTGCGCGCGCCGAGGCGCCGGCCGATGCCGCGCCGCGCAGCGGCAGCACGCGCACCAAGCTGCCGGCGCGCTGAGGCCGCGCGCGGCGCTGCCGCCGCGGCTTACAGCCCGTGGTGGCAGTTGCCGGCGATGCCCTTGGGCGTGTCGGTGGTGCTGGTGGGCACCCCGTCGTCGACACCCAGCGCCGTTTCCTGCACGCCGCCCCCTGCGGGGAGTTGCGTGCTGCGCTGGGCCACCGGCAGCGGCGCGCCGCTCTGCTTGGCGCCATCGAGCTGCGGCGCCATCGAGGGAGTGGTGAGCAGGGTTCCCGCCAGCGCGAGGCCGCCGAACACGGCGAACGCGGTGGCGCCGGCCCAGCGCGGCCGCGCCGAGGACGGCCCCGGTGGCTGCGCGACCCCGCCGGCTTCCAGTTCAGGGTGCTGTTGACGAACGAGGTAGCACATTGCGAGCTCCTTCGACATCGGGGCCGCTAGTATGGACCTGCCGTGCCCGGATGCAAGGCGTTCGTGTTACACGCCCGGCGGCATTCAGGCGCGGCGCAGGGCGGCCGGGGCGCCGGCGGCGTTCAGCGCAGCTGCGAAGGCCGCGGGCGCTGCACGCGCGGCTCGGGCGGGAAGGTGAGGGTGGTGAGCTCGGAGGCAGCGAGGTCATAGGCCGCCCGCCGGTCCGCGATCTCGCCGACCAGCCGGCGCAGGCCCACGAGCAGCACGCCGATGGCGAGGACCATGGCGGTGGCCAGCAGCGGACTGTAGGCGATGGCGCGCATGCCCAGCATCGCGAGCACGGACGCACAGGCCAGCACGGCGAGTGCGGCCAGGCCCGCCAGAAGCTTCAGGAGCGCGGTCTCGGGGGTGTGTCTGCTGTGGAACATGTCGACCTCCGTAACTGTTGTAGCCGCCCGGCTGGGCCATGACAAGATGCCATCGGCACCCACCTACCCCAATGGAGGTTTGGCAGCAACAGTCGGGCACGGGATGGCGTGTGCCAGTTCACGGTCGGCAGGTTGTGGCGCCGGATCTCGGGAAAACCCGGATGGCACAAGCGACATTCCGGCGCCCAGGCACGCGCTCCGCACGTGCCGTACATTGGCCATCCCGTTGCGCCGCGGCCGTGCGCCGCGAATGGAGGGGACATGGCCAGGAAACTCGTGCTCTTGCTGCTGCTGGCGCTCGGCGCCTGCACCGCCCTGCCGACGGCACAGCGCGTGCCCTCGCCTTGCGATGCCGGCGAAGCCAGCTACGCGTGCCAGGTCGAGCGCTATCACAACATCTCGGGTTGATGCGCGCAGCCCCGCGCGGGGTCCGTCGTGGGGGTGGGGTCCGGAGGCCTTGCTGTCCGGGGGCTGCGTGGGGGAGAGGGCGGAGAGACCGGGGTTGCGGCTGGGGCGGCGCGGGGACGCCGGGCGCTAGCGCGTGCGGGCGCGCTCCCGTGCCGGGGCCCGCGTGCTGGCCGCGAACAGTTCCGAAGGCGTGGGCAACTGCTCCAGGGCTGCCGGCGCGGTGGCCGAGGTGTCCATCTGCGTCGGCAGCGCGGGGAACGCCTGGCGCAGGCCCTGGCGCGAGAGCAGCTGGTGGGTCTTGCAGCGGACGCAGAAATAATGGCGACGACCGGGCACGAACCGCATCCAGAAGGATCGGTTCAATCGCACCAGGTAGGCCACGCCGCAGTCGCACAAGCTCAGTCTCATGTCGCTCTCCCCACAAGCTTGAAAGAAATGTTACGGACGAGACGTTTCGGGACCAATGGACGAAAGTGCCTTTTACATGGCCCGTCTGTCGGTTCGCTGCCGGACAGCGCGGCCCGGACTGCTCCAAAATCGTCCCCAGGAGAGGTCCATGCCGACAAAAGTTTTCACCAGCGGCCGGATCCGCAAGGCGGACTACGACCCCGCGTCGCGCCAGCTCGAGCTGCACTGGGAAGATCGTTCCGTGCTCGCCTACAAGCACGTGCCCGAGGAGGTGTTCCGCCGCCTGTGCAGCGCGCCCAATCCCGCCACCTACTGGGAAGACCGGATCGCGGAGGAATATCCCAAGGGCACGCCGCGCGCCCGGCCGCCCGCGGCCGATGGCGGCAAGACCTTGCGCGACCTGTTCGGAGGCGATCCCGAGTGAGGAGTGTTAACGGGCCCGCACGATGTCACCATGCGTTGCGGTGGGGGCGGCACCTTCGGGCATTCATCCGCGTCGCCTGGGCGGACTAGGCTGGTCCGCAGCCAGGGAGAAGTCCATGCCAGAGAACCGACGCGCCGTCGCCGTGGCGCTGGCCACCGCGCTGCTGCCGCTCGCCACCCGGTCCCAGGGCGAGCCCGACGACCATCCCGCACGGTGCTGCGCGGGGCAGGTGGACACCTACCGCAACTACACGCTCCAGGCGCTCGCGGGCTGCTCGCGCTGGGTGGAGGTGCGCTATCGCGAGAGCATCTCCATCGTCGACGGGCAGAAGCTGCGCGGCTGCATAGACAACGGCACCGTGCAGAGCCGCAAGCTGCTGCAGACCGCGCTGCGGGGCGTGCGCAGGAAGGGCGCGCGCGAGGCCTTGCGGAGCTACCAGTCCGCCTTCGAGGGCGCGCTCGCCGGCGTCGAGCCCACCGTGGACGAAGCGGCGGCCGCCTACGACCAGCGCCAGATCTCGCTGCGTCACCTGCTCGCGCACGCCTGGACGCGCTACGAGCTCGAAGAGGTCTGAGCCTGCTCAGTCCCCGCGCGTGCGCTGTGTCATGAGCGCCGCCAGGCATTGCGCGAGGTCCTGCGGATGCAGCATCGCCTCGCGCGCGAGCCGCGCGGTGGCGTCCTGGTGCAGGGTGGCGCGCAGGCGCGGCGCGTGCGTGAGCGCCTCCCACACCGGCTGCAGTTGCGCCTCCTCGGGCGCCGCGCCTTCGGCGAGGGCGCGCGCATAGGCGAGGCTCGCCGGTTCCGCCGCGAGCACGGCCTTGCTGGCCGCGGCCAGCCACTGCGGCTTCGCTTCGGTCGCCGCCGTGCAGCAGTAGATCACGTGCGCGGGCAGGCCGCGGGCGGGTGGCTGCAAGGCGCGCAGCGACGCGCCGGCGATGCGCGCGGGCCCGTCGGCGCTGGCGAAGTCGTAGGCCCGTGACGGCTCGGCGTGCGCCAGCCGCTGCAGGCCGCGGTGCAGGCGCGAAAAGTCGGAGCTGGCGGCGGCCGGCGAAGCCTTGACTTCGGCCAGCAGCAGGAGCTGCGGCCCGCACGCGATCGCCGCATCCCATTCGTCCTTCGCCTTGCCGCGCTCGCCGGGAAAGCCGGCCGGCGGCCGCAGGCCGCGCAGCACGCGCCAGGCGCCGGGCGCGTGCGACTGCAACAGCGCCGCCATCTCGTGGAAGGCCTCGATCGTGGCGCGCTCGG
>NZ_DASSVG010000523.1:0-4342 GCF_035706265.1 Ramlibacter sp.
TCAGAACCAACGGCGGGATGAACCACAGCGGCAGCGACACCACCAGTGCGATCACCGCCAGCACCATCGAGCCGAAGGCCCAGAGCGCACCGCGCGTGAAGGAGGCGCCGTGCTTGCGTTCCAGCGCCGGGAAGCGCCGCCGGGCCACCAGGTTGACCACGGCGGGCATCATCATCACCGCCACCAGGAACAGCACCACGACCACCAGCACCGGCGTCACGGCGAAGATCACCAGCAGCGGCGCCAGCGCGTTCTTCAGCCCCGGCAGGCCGGCCTCCTGCAGCCAGCGTGACAGGCTTTCCATCCAGGCGGTGGATTCGAGCCAGGCGAAGACGGTGCCGACAGCCGTATCCCAGTAGAAGTAGCCGAGGCCCAGGGCGACCGCCACCATCAGCACGAGGGGCAGCAGCGAGAGGAAGATGATGCGGGGATGCAGGCAGTAGAAGACGGCCCGCCAGAAGGAATCCAGGAACAGGGACATGGTCCGAGTGTAGGGATTTCTCCCTCCCCCTCCGGGGGAGGGCCGGGGTGGGGGCGCTCCCCGCGCCGCCGCGGCCTCTCGACGGAGGTCGCAATCAGGCGCGGCCCACCAGCCTTAGCAAGCCCAGCTTCTGCTGCTCCCAGAAGCCGCGGCCGTACTCGCGCCCCGACTCCACCTGGTCGCGGACGCCGGTCGGGTCGAAGCGGATCTCGAAGTTGGCCGTGCCGAACAGCATGTCCCACCAGGGCAGCAGCACGCCGAAGTTGTGCCCGCCGAGCGCCGGGCTCTGGCCGTAGACCAGGGGCTCGCCGTTCCCGGCATCGGTTTCGTGGCCCAGGCCGATCGCGTGGTGCACCCGGTGGAAGCGCGGGCTGACCCACAGGCGCTCGCCCAGCCGGCCGAAGTGCAGCCGCACGTTGGCATGCTGCAGGCTTTCGCTCAACTGGGTGATCGCGACCAGGCCGATGAACTGGCCCGGACCGACGCCGATCAACTGGCCCAGCACCACGATCAGGCTGTCGCGGATCAGGTCATCGAGCAGGTGGTTGCGGTTGTCGCTCCACATCGTCATCGAGCGCTGCGCGTGGTGCAGCGAGTGCAGGCTCCACCACCAGTTGAAGCGGTGCTGGCCGCGGTGGATCCAGTAGTCGAAGAAGTCGAACACCACCAGGTAGAGCGCGAAGCTGAGCAGGGGATGCTCCGCCACGCCGGCGACCAGCTGGTCGATGTGCACGGTGCCGAGGCCCATCACGCGCAGCCATCCGAACATCTGGTCGAACAGCGGCTCCACGCTGAGGAACAACGCCACCCGGAAGATGCCGAGCCGGTGCAGCAGCGTGTAGAGCACGTCGGTGCGGATTTCCGTCGGGTCCAGGTTGGGATCCACCGGCCGCCAGCGCTGCAGCGGCCCGATGAGGGCGAGCATCACCCCGATCTGCGCCACGCCGACCACCAGCCAGCCGGTGGCGACGAAGGCGTCCTCCAGCATGCCGCCGAAGCCGAAGGAATACAGGATCGGCTGCACGGCCGACTCGAACAGCCACTGTTGCGCGAGCTCGAACAAGTTCTGGATCCACTGCATGGCTTTACTTCGCGTGCGCCACCCATTCGCGATACGCCGGATGATCGCGCAAGGTGGCGAAGCAGAATCCCCTCTTTTTCAATCCGGCGATCAGGGGCTCCAGCACGGCCGGCGCCCACGGATCCTTGCGGGACCAGATCCCCAGGTGAGCCATGAGGATGTCGCCACTGCGCACGTCGCGCAAGGCCTTTTGGAGGAGTTGCTGGTTGCTGACGGTCTCGCTGGGCAATTCGTCACCGAGGAAGCCCGCCGCGGCCCAGCCGACATGCAGGAAACCGCATTCCTTGGCCGTGGCAAGCAGGCGGGGCGACACCTTCCCACCGGGCGCGCGGTAGAGGGGCAGCGGCTGTTTGCCCGTGACTTCCTGCAGCCGGTGCGCCGCGCGCGCGATCTCCGCGCAATATTGCGCGCCCGTCCAGGTCGCTTCCTTGCCGGCCGCCGGCCCGGCGGAAGGCCGCACCCGGAACCTGGCAGGCTGCCCCGGGAGGTCGGCCCGCCAGTAGACATGGTCGAAGGTGTGGGAGGCGAATTCGTGCCCCTCGGCCGCCCGGGCCTTCCACCAGGGGGCCCAGTAGCTCCCGAGACTGCCGTCGCCCTGCATGGTCTTCTCGTTGGCGGCGAAGAAGGTGACCTTCACCTGCTGCCGGTTCAACACTTGCGCCACGAGCTCGGCCACGCCCATGTGGCCGGTGTCCAGCGTCAGGTAGACCGGCTTGTCGCAGGGCTGGGCGAATGCGGCCGGCGCCACCAGCGCCAACGCCAAGAGCCACCGGCGGCCCACTCCCTCTCCCCTCTGGGGAGAGGGCCGGGGTGAGGGGCGCTCCCCCACCATGCTCAGAACCTCGGCGTGTGATCGATCGTCCACACCCCGTGCGGCGACCTGCCCACGCTCACCTCCCGCGCAAGCTGCCCGGTCTTGGTGTCGATCACGATCAGCTTCCGGGCCCAGCGCGCGGTGGCCAGCAGGTAGCGCCCGCCGGCCAGCACCTCCATGCAGTCCGGCCCGCCCGGCGCCGGGTACGACTCCACCACCTTGAAGGTCTCGAGGTCGATCTTGCTGATGGTGTTGGCGACCCGGTTGCTCACGAACACGTGTTGGCCGTCGCCGGCGGCGCGGAAGGCGTGGGCGCCGGCCCCCGTACGGATGAACCCGACGGACCGCGGCACCCGGATGTAGCTCACGTCGAAGATCTGCACCTTGTCGCTGCCGGTCAGGCCCACCAGCACCTTGCGGCCGTCGGGCGTGCCGAACACGTCCGCCGGCATCGGGCCGGTGCGCACGCGCCAGCGGATGCGCTGCTGCTCCAGGTCGATGGCCACCAGTTCGTCGCTGTCCTGCATCGTCACGTAGGCCACCGTGCTCTTGCTGTCGATGAAGATGTGGCTGGGCGTCTTGCCGCTGGGGATGCGCTTGACCAGCGACAGCTCCTTGCCGTCCCAGCGGTACAGGTCGACGTGCTGCAGCCGGTTGCCGGCCGTGACCAGCCACTTCATGTCCGGCGAGAAGCGCAGCTGGTAGGGATCGACGATGCCGCGCACCGTCTTCTGGATGGTGGCGGTGCGCGGATCCACGAAGGTGAGCGAGTCGGCCAGCGCGTTGGCGACGATGATCGAGCTCTCGTCCGGCGTCATGTACAGGTGGTGCGGCTCCTTGCCGGTGGGCAGGCGCTTGACCTCCTTCCAGCTCACGGGGTCGATCACGCTGATGTCGGCGTCGAGCGAGTTGAGGACGAAAATCGGCGCGGGCTGGCCCGGTGCCAGGCCGGGGAACACCAGCAGCAGGGCGCAGAGCCAGGCGCGGCGGACGAAAGACAGGTTCACTGCTCGGCGATTCAAAAGGATGGCCCCCACAACGCACCGGCATGCCGGTGGACGGGACCGCCATTTTGCGTGATCCACCGGCGGCCGCGGGTGGGACTTGCCCGGCATGCCAGAATGCCTCCCGCAAAACGAGGAAGGGATCGCAGTGAGCACTCCAGACAGCGGCGCCGCCGCAACGGCAGGACTACGGCGTTACAGCGAGCGCCGTCAGATCCTGGTGACGGGGGGCGCCGGCTTCCTGGGCTCGCACCTGATCGACCGGCTGCTTGCACGCGGCGACGAGGTGGTCTGCGCCGACAACCTGTTCACCGGCACCCGGCGCAACATCGAGCACCTGCTGGCGAACCCGCGCTTCGAGTTCCTGCGCCACGACGTCACCTTCCCCCTGTACATCGAGGTCGACGAGATCTACAACCTGGCCTGCCCCGCCAGCCCGATCCACTACCAGCACGACCCGGTGCAGACGACCAAGACCAGCGTGCACGGCGCCATCAACATGCTGGGGCTGGCCAAGCGGCTGCGCGCGCGCATCGTCCAGGCCTCGACCTCCGAGGTCTACGGCGACCCGAGCCAGCACCCGCAGACGGAAGCCTATTGGGGCAACGTCAACCCGATCGGGCCGCGCAGCTGCTACGACGAGGGCAAGCGCTGCGCCGAGACGCTCTGCTTCGACTACCACCGCCAGCACGGCCTCGACATCAAGGTGGCGCGCATCTTCAACACCTACGGCCCGCGCATGCAGCCCAATGACGGCCGCGTGGTGTCGTCCTTCATCGTCCAGGCGCTCAAGGGCGAGCCGATCACCGTGTTCGGCGACGGCGGCCAGACCCGCTCGTTCTGCTACGTCGACGACCTGATCGACGGCCTGATCCGCCTGATGGACACCGGCGACGGCGTGTTCGGCCCGATCAACGTCGGCAATCCGGAGGAGTTCACCATCCGGCAACTGGCCGAGCAGG